>DASQFA010000210.1:0-1930 GCA_035633375.1 Rubrivivax sp. | reverse complement strand
CGCATCGACGTCATTGCACCGCACCCGTTGGCACGGCTGCGTTTCCACCGCTGCCGCATCCCGCTGTCGCAGCGCATCGGCGATGCCGGCCAGGGCTTCAAGATCGCGATGCGCACGCTGGATGTATTCCGCACCTCGGTGGCAGCCGCCGCGCTGGGCATGGCGCGTCGTGCGCTCGACGAGGCGCTGCACCGCGCCACCACACGGCGCATGTTCAAGCAGCGCTTGTCGGACTTCCAGCTCACGCAAGCCAAGCTGGCCGTGATGGCCACCACCATCGACAGCGCCGCGCTGCTGACCTACCGCGCCGCCTGGGCGCGCGACCAGGGGCAAAACGTCACGCGCGAGGCGGCGATGGCCAAGATGATGGCCACCGAAGGTGCGCAGGAGGTGATCGACGCCGCCGTGCAGATGTGGGGCGGGCTGGGCGTCGTCAGCGAGCAGCCGGTGGAGCGGCTGTACCGCGAGATCCGCGCGCTGCGCATCTATGAGGGCGCCACCGAAGTGCAGCAGCTGATCATCGCGCGCGAGCTGCTCAAGGACATCCAGGTCTAAGGTTCGAACCATGCCCAGTGCCCACATCGACACCTTCGCCCGCGACCACCTGCCGCCGCCCGAGGCCTTGCCCGAGTTGCTGTTCGATCTGCCCTCGCTGCAATTCCCGGCGCAGCTGAACTGCGCCACCGAACTGCTCGATCGGCCGGTGGCCGAGGGCCGGGGCGGGCGGCTGTGCATCCAGGCGCCGGGCCTGCGCTGGAGCTATGCGGATCTGCAGGCCCAGGCGAATCGCATCGCGCAGGTGCTGGTGCGCGACATGGGGCTGGTGCCGGGCCAGCGCGTGCTGCTGCGCGCGCCGAATTCGCCACTGCTGGCGGCCTGCTGGTTCGCGGTGGTCAAGGCCGGCGGCATTGCGGTGGGCAGCATGCCGCTGCTGCGCGCCAAGGAGCTCAGGCAGATCATCGACAAGGCACAGGTCAGCCATGCGCTGTGCGATTTGCGCCTGGCCGAGGAGCTCGAGCTGGCTGCCGCCGGATGCCCGACGCTGACCCAGATGCGTTTCTTCAACGAAGCCGGGGCGGACGGCCTGGAGGCGGCGATGGCACGCCAGCCGGCCACCTTCATCAACGTCGACACCGCGGCCGACGACACCTGCCTGATGGCCTTTACCTCCGGCACCACCGGGCAGCCCAAGGGCACGATGCACTTCCATCGCGACGTGATGGCGGCTTGCGCCTGCTGGCCGCCGCATGTGCTGCGGCCGACCGAGGACGACGTGTTCATCGGCAGCCCGCCGCTGGCCTTCACCTTCGGCCTGGGCGGGCTGCTGCTGTTCCCGATGAGCGTGGGCGCGTCCACCGTGCTGGTGGAGAAGGTCTCGCCGCCGGACCTGATCGACGCGGTGCAGCGCTTCCAGGCCACGGTGCTGTTCACCGCGCCGACCTCGTACCGGGCCATCGCCATGTCGTTGCAGGGCAAGCACTGGCCTGCCACCCGCCTGCGCAAGTGCGTCTCGGCCGGCGAGGCATTGCCCGCCGCCACGCGCACGCTGTGGCGCGAGGCCAGCGGGTTGGAGATCATCGACGGCATCGGCTCCACCGAGCTGCTGCACATCTTCATCTCCGCTGACGAGGCCGACGCACGGCCCGGTGCCACCGGCAAGGTGGTCCCCGGCTACGTGGCCTGCGTGATGGACGCCGATGGCCAGCCGCTGCCGCCGGGCCGGGTGGGTGCGCTGGCGGTGAAGGGCCCAACCGGCTGCAAGTACCTGGCCGATGCGCGCCAGTCGGCATATGTGCAAAGGGGCTGGAACCTCACCGGCGACGCCTACCTGCTGGATGCCGACGGCTATTTCCACTACCAGTCGCGCACCGACGACATGATCGTCTCGGCCGGCTACAACATCGCCGGCCCCGAGGTCGAGGACGTGCTG
>DASQFA010000209.1:0-2982 GCA_035633375.1 Rubrivivax sp. | reverse complement strand
CCACCAGAAGGTGCTGGAAGAAGCGCCCGCGCCGGGGCTGTCCGAGGCGCGCCGCGCCGAGATGGGCGCGGCCGCAGTGGCCGCGGCGCGCGCCGTGGGCTATGTCGGCGCCGGCACGGTGGAGTTCATCGCCGAGCCAATGGCCGGTGGCGACCTGCGCTTCTATTTCATGGAAATGAACACGCGGCTGCAGGTGGAACATCCGGTGACCGAGGCCATCACCGGCCACGACCTGGTCGAATGGCAGCTGCGCGTGGCCAGCGGCGAGCGCTTGCCCGCCTTGCAGGGCGAGCTGGCGATACGCGGCCACGCGATCGAGGCGCGCATCTGCGCCGAGAACCCGGATGCCAACTTCCTGCCGGCCACCGGCACCTTGCAGGTGATGCGCTGGCCGGACCATGTGGCCTTCACGCGCAGCGACGACCTGCCGCGTGTGGATACCGGTTTCGGCGAGGGCGATGCCATCAGCCCCTACTACGACTCGATGATCGCCAAGCTCATCGTCTGGGGCGCCGACCGTGCCCAGGCGCTGGCGCGTTTGGATGCCGCACTGCGCGACACGCACCTCGTCGGGCTGCACACCAACGTCGCCTTCGTGCGGCGCGTCGTGCAGTCGCCCTCGTTCGCCACGGCCGAGCTCGACACGGCGCTGATCGAACGCGAGCGCGGCGTGCTGTTCGATCAGCCGGGTCTGCCGCTGCCGCTGGCCGCGGCCGGCGTGGTGGCGCATCTGTTGGCCAAAGAAGCCACCCAGGAAGATGCCGACCCGTGGAGCCGGCGCGACGGCTGGCGGCTGACCGGCGGCGCCAGCCGTCGCTTCGAACTCGATGCCGGTGGCGCACACCATGCGCTGACGCTGCAACGGCTGCACGACGGCGGCACGGTAATGACGCTCGGCCAAGAAAGCATCTCGCTGGTCACGCGCGCGCTGGGGCGGGACCGGCATGACGTGGCGCTGGGTGCTCATCGCCATGCGCTGACCGTTTACGGGGTGGGCGAGAAGGTGGCGGTGTTCGGTGCCGGCGGCAGCGCGGTGATCGGCGAATACGACCTGATCGCACATGCCGGCGATGCCGCGGGCGAGGGCGGCCGCCTGGCCGCGCCGATGCCGGGCAAGGTGCTGTCGATCGCGGTGAAGGCGGGCGACAAGGTGCAGCGCGGCCAGCCGCTGGCGGTGATGGAGGCGATGAAGATGGAACACACGATCCATGCGCCGCACGACGGCGTGGTGACCGAGCTGCTGTATGCAGTGGGCGACCAGGTGAACGAGGGCGCCGAACTGCTGCGCCTGGAGGTGGCCGCATGAAGCTGCCGTCCACGGTTCAGCTGCTCGAGGTCGGCCCGCGCGACGGGCTGCAGAACGAGTCCGCGCCGGTGTCGTCGGCCGCCAAGATCGAACTCGTGCACCGGCTGCAGCAAGCCGGCTGCCGCGAGATCGAGGTCACCAGCTACGTCAGCCCGAAATGGGTGCCGCAGATGGCCGACAACCACGCCGTGATGAGCGGCCTGCAGCGCGCCGAGGGCGTGCGCTACTCGGTGCTGACGCCGAACATGAAGGGTCTGCAAGCGGCACTGCTCGACCAACCCGACGAAATCGTCGTCTTCGGCGCCGCAAGCGAAGCCTTCAGCCGACGCAACATCAACTGCGGCATCGAAGAAAGCATCGAGCGCTTCCGCCCGGTGGTGGCCGCGGCGCTGGCCGCCGGCGTCCAGGTGCGTTGTGCGATCTCGTGTGCCGTCGGCTGCCCGTACCAGGGCGAGGTCACGCCCGACGAGGTGGAGCGCGTGGTGCGGCTGATGAAGGCCATCGGCGTGCAGCATTGCGGCGTGGCCGACACCATCGGCGTGGGCACGCCGCGGCGCGTGCAGGCAGCGATGGAGCGCGCGCTGCGGCACTTTGCGCTGCAACAGGTGAGCGGGCATTTCCACGACACCTACGGCCAGGCTCTGAGCAACATCTACGCCTGCCTGGAGATGGGCCTGCACCGCTTCGACGCCAGCGTGGCCGGCCTCGGTGGCTGCCCCTATGCCAAGGGCGCCACCGGCAACGTCGCCAGCGACGACGTGGTCTTCATGCTCAACGGCCTGGGCATCCACACCGGCATCGACCTGGACGCGCTGGTCGACACCGCCGGATGGATCAGCAGCCAGCTCGGCCGCCCGCCGGTGTCGCGCGTGGCGCGCGCGCTGCTGTCCAAGCGGGCGGCGGTGGCTGCAGCGTGAGCACGCGGCAGCACGGCCTCGGCATGCACGCGTTGCGGCCGTCGCCGCCGGCGACCGAGTGGCTCGATTGATACCGGAGGGTCGCGTCATGCCGCCGAACAAGCTGCGTCCGAAGTCCACTTCAACGCACGACGAGGGCAAGATCGTCAGCGCCGCCGATGCGGTGCACCTGATCCGCGATGGCGACACCGTCGCCACCTCGGGCTTCGTCGGCATCGGCTTCGCAGAAGAGATCGCCATGGCGCTGGAGCAGCGCTTCCTGGCCGAAGCCGCACCGCGCGGCCTGACGCTGGTGTATGCCGCGGGGCAGGGCGACGGCCACCACAAGGGCCTGAACCACCTGGTGCATGACGGCCTGATCAAGCGCGTCATCGGCGGGCATTGGGGCCTGGTGCCCGGGCTGGGCAAGCTGGCGGTCGAGAACAGGATCGAGGCCTACAACCTGCCGCAGGGCGTGATCTCCTGCCTGTACCGCGACATTGCCGGTGGCCGCCCCGGGCACCTCAGCCGCGTCGGGCTGGGCACCTTCGTCGATCCACGCCATGGCGGCGGACGCATGAACGAACGCAGCACCGAGCCGTTGGTCGAGCTGATGACCATCGGCGGTGAGGAGTGCCTGCTGTACAAGACCTTCCCGATCCAGATCGGCATCATCCGCGCCACCACCGCCGACGCCGACGGCAACCTGACCATGGAGCGCGAGGCGCTGACGCTGGAAAGCCTGTCCATCGCCACGGCGGTGCACAACAGCGGCGGCAT
>DASQFA010000208.1:0-8904 GCA_035633375.1 Rubrivivax sp. | reverse complement strand
TGAGCGGCGGCAACTGGCCGTCGCTCAAGCCGGCCGCGCGAAGAACGGCGCCGTCTCGAACACCGAGGGCGCGAATCCCTTGCCGTTCAGTGCCAGGCTGCGCTTGACGACGAAGTCGAAGAGCAGCACGTTCGCTTCGCGCAGGCGGCGCATCGCCGGCAGCGCCGCCGGGTCGAGCAGTTGCCGCTCGGCCAGTGCCTGCAGATAGATCAGCGGCACCACACCGGGCAGCGGATAGTCCGAGCCGTTCAGCAGCCGCGCATGCCAGTCGCGCCGCTCCAGCAGCGTGGCCACCACGCCCATGCGGTTGCCCTGGGTGATGGCCGCGATGTCGCCGTACAGGTTGGCGCGCCAGCGCGGCTCGTCCATCAACTGGCCGAACAAATCGAAGTTGGACTTCTTGCCCGAACGCAGATCGTCAATGTGGCCGTCGCCCAGCGAGGCGCAGTGCGCCACCACCACGCGCACACCGGCATCCAGCGGCCGGCGCAGCCGCAGCGGGTTGCCCAGGTGCTCGCCAAAGCCGTGCACCGCGCGCTCGTCGCCGGCATGGGTGATCAGCGGCACACTTAAGGTCGCCAGCTTGG
This sequence comes from Rubrivivax sp., assembly GCA_035633375.1. Classification (GTDB taxonomy): domain Bacteria; phylum Pseudomonadota; class Gammaproteobacteria; order Burkholderiales; family Burkholderiaceae_C; genus Rubrivivax. The sequence continues at coordinate 8,317 of DASQFA010000208.1, read as the reverse complement.
CGTAGAAGGGGTCGCAGCGCGGGCTGGCGGGGTCGATGTTCTGCGCCGACGGCAGCCACTTGATGGCGCGCACGCCCTTGGCCACCGCGGCGTCCAGCCGGTCCAGCGCGCGCGGGTCGTAGGGGTGGATCGACGCCGCCCAATGGAAATGCGCGGGGTGGGCCGCGGCCAGGCTGGCGACATACGCGTCGGGCACATGGAAGGTGGAGCGCTCGCGCATCGGCACGCCGGCATCGTCGTGCGCCCAGTCGAAGCCGAACAGCAGCACCTTGAAGCCGCTGGTCATGGCGCGGCATTGCGCCAGCAGCCGCTGCACGAAACTGTGGTCCACCTTGCCGGGTGTCTCGTCGACGCAGGAGGCGTTGACATAGAACTCGCGCTGCACATAGCCGCGCGGGCGCCAGATCTGCTCGAGGTTCGGGTTGACCCACAGGCCGCTGCCCGAATCGCCATCGCCGAAGACATGGCAATGCGTGTCGACGACCTTGGTCGCATCGATGCCCTGCCAGGCGGCGCGCACCGCGGGGTGGTCGCGCAGCTCGGCCGGCAGCTCGGCCACGCATTTGTTGAACACGCCGTCGCGCAGCGAGAAGTCGCAGCCGGCCAGCAGCGTGGCGGTGGTGCCGCCCAGGAAGGCGCGCCGCGTCGAGTCGACCGGCCCTTTCACTTTTTCACCGCGGTGGCGCCGACTGTCAAGCCCTCTTCGATGCGCTGCATCACATAGTCGAAGAACGGGTTGGAGGACATGCGTGCCAGCGAATCGATGCTCACGATGAGCGTGCCGCGGTCGCCGCGCGTGGCCATCGCGCCGAGGTTGGCGCCGTAGTCCTCGCTGGTGTCGGGCTCCAGCCCGTAAAGCGGGTCGCTCAACGGGAAGGGCAATGCCAGATGCGACAGCGAGAACACGCCGGGCGGGTAGACCACGCCCAGCGCGCGGGTCTGCTCGGTGGTGCTGCCGGCAGCGATGGTGCGCGCCACCATCTCGCCGCTGCGGCTGCCGGCGTTGCTGACCACGGTGGTGCTGAAGTTGCGCGGCGGCTCGGGCAGCAGCCGCGCCACCACGGTGTCGGAGCCGACGCGCAGCAGCGGGCCAAACTTGGTGCTGCGGTTCAGGTCGAAGAGCACCAACTCGCTGCCGTTGGCCGGCAGGTTACCGTACAGCGCATTGACGATGGCGCGCGTGCTGACGGTGAAGTCCACCACCGACTGGAAGGTCAGCACCGGCGCCAGTTCCTTCAGCCGCCCGTCCTGGGCATGGCTGACGATCTGCGCCTGCAGCCGCCGCGCCACCAGTGACGACTGGCGCGCGCCGTTGACCGGGAAGCTGTTGTACTTGAAGGGGTTGAACTCGGGCACGATGCCCAGCCAGGCCGCCTTGTCGAAGGCCGGCACAAAGGCCGGCCAGCCGAACACGCCGGCAAAGCGCGCCATGCTGGTGATGCCGATCATCGGCGAGAACAGCACGATGCGGTCCGGCCGCGCCAGCGTCGTGTCGTCGAGCACGTCGAGCGCGTACTTCATGGCCAGCGCGCCGCCGTTGGAAAATCCGATCACGTGCAGCGGCGTCGGCGCGGGTGCCAGGCGCCGCGCCTCGCGCACCGCCAGGTGCGTGGCGGCCATCCACTGCTCCCACTCGACCTGGCTCAGGCCGGCGGGCACGGTGCCGTGGCCAGGCAGCCGGATGGCCACCGCCACCCAGCCGGCCTGCACGTAGCGCCGCGCCACGTGGCGCAGGCTGTAGGGCGAATCGGTCAGGCCGTGCAGCAGCACCACTGCGCCGACCGGCACACCCGGCGGCGCGAGCGTGTACGAGCGGTTCCAGTCCTGCGCGAAGCGGCCGGGGTAGACCGGGCTGTCGGCAAAGTAGCGGTTCGACGCGATGCGGTCCTCGTCGTCGAGCTTGTCGGTGACCTCGGTGCGCACCTGATCGAAAAGCTTCTTTTCGACGTCCAGGTAGCCGGCCCAGTCGAGCTTGTCGATCTGTTCGGCCCCGGCTTCGCTGGGCACAAAGGTGTGCCAGCGCTCCAGGTGCGGGGCGCGCAGTGAGGTGTAGGCACGCCAGGCCAGCAGCAGCACCAGGGCCATCAGGACCAATGCCAGGACCCGCTTCAGGATCTTCAGTACCGTGGTCGTCATCACACCCTATTCAAGGTAGCGCCCAGGCGCGGTCGATCGATGATAAGCGGCGCATCGCAGCGCGCGCACTGCGCCAGACATTGCCGCCGCATCGGCAACAATGTGCGTCAACCAGGTTGCCGGCACAGCGCCGGCCGCACGGCCGCCACAGGAAGCAAGCCCATGCCCACGACACGCGTGCGCGCCGCACGCCCCGACGAGTTCGACGTGTGGATGCCGTTGTGGCGCGGCTACCAGGCCTTCTACAAGGCGGACATTGCCGACGACGTGAGCCGCCTCACCTGGCAGCGCTTCTTCGACCCGACGGAGCCGATGCACTGCGACTTCGTCGAGATGGATGGCGTGGTGCGCGGCCTGGTGCACAGCATCGACCACCGCAGTTGCTGGATGAAGGAACGCTCCTGCTACCTGCAGGACCTGTTCGTCGCACCTGCGTGGCGCAGCCAGGGCCTCGGCCGCCGGCTGATCGAGCATGTCTACGCGCAGGCCAGGGCGCGCGGTTGTGCGCGCGTGCACTGGCTCACGCACGAGAGCAACCTCGACGCGATGAAGCTCTACGACCGCATCGCCGACAAGCCCGGCTTCGTGCAATACCGCAAGGTGCTTTGAACCGATGTGGCAAAGGCTGAAGCCGCAACCCGGCAACCTTCGCCTCTGGCAGGTGGGCCTGCTGCTGGCGCTGCTGGCTTTCTGGCATCTGATGACCTATCCCGGGCTGCTGCCGAACTTGATGTTCGACAACGACCGCCAGGCGGCCTTTTTCTTCGGCGAGCCCCTGAAGGTGGCCGGGCGCATCTGGAGCTGGTTCGTGACGCAGGGCGACATCTACCGCCATCTGGCGGTGACGCTGACCGAAACCCTGCTGGCCTTCGCCATCGGCTCGGTGCTGGGCCTGGGCGCGGGGCTGTGGCTGGCGCTGCAGCCGATGGCCTCGGCGCTGCTCGAGCCCTACATCAAGGCCATGAACTCGATGCCGCGCATCATCCTGGCGCCGATCTTCGCCGTGTGGTTCGGCCTGGGTATAGGCAGCAAGGTGGCGCTGGGCGTGACGCTGGTCTTCTTCATCGTCTTCTTCAACGTCTACCAGGGCGTGAAGGAGGTCTCGCCGGTGGTGCTGGCCAATGCGCGCATGCTGGGTGCAGATCAGCGCCAGCTGCTGCGCCATGTGTACCTGCCCAGCGCCATGGCCTGGGTCTTCAGCTCGCTGCACAACAGCGTGGGGCTGGCCTTCGTCGGCGCGGTGGTGGGTGAATACCTGGGCTCGAGCCAGGGCGTGGGCTACCTGATCCTGCAGGCCGAGGGCAGCTTCGACATCAACACCGTGATGGCCGGCATCCTGGTGCTCACCGCCTTTGCGCTGCTGCTCGACGCGGCGGTGAGCCGCATCGAGAAGAGGCTCATGAAGTGGCAGCCGAAGAGTGGCGAAACGGAGAAGCTGTGAGGCGCCGCGCGGTTCAGCTCAGCTTGCGCTCGGTGCGCAGGCGAACACATTGTTCGTGCCTGGACCATTCGCGCTTTTCGCACTGCGCCTGCATGCACTGCAACAGCGCATAGCGCGCGCGCCCGGCACAAAGCTCGCGCGGCGCCTTTGCGGCGGACGAAGCACCGGGCGGGGCTTTGACCTTGCTGGTCACCGGAGTGGCCGGGCGCGCTGCAGGTGCAGGTGCAGGTTTGGCACCCGCCGCAACGCCGACGCTGGCCACCGCCTTGCCGGTGCCTGCAGGCTTTTCGGCGGACGGCGCTGTGCCTTTGGGCGCGGCCGCGGGCTTTGCGGCAGCCCGCGGCGCGCCACCTTCGGCAGCGTTTGTTGCCGTGGTGGCCGCGGCAACGGCCGCACGTGTGGCCGCCACAGGCGTGGCTAGGGGGCCAGCGCCGGCACCGGCACCGGCACCGGCAATCGGCTTGGCGGCCCCCGCCGTGGGTGGGACGAGATCCGCAGTGCCTGAAGGCACGGCTGCAGGCTTTGCCGGTGCAGGGGTCGCTGCGGCAGCGCTTGGTGCGGTTGCCACCGGCACTGCCGTGCCGCCTTGCTTCCACATCCACGCGCCGGCGGCTGCGGACAACAGCACCAGCAGCAAGGCCGCGCCGCCCCGCGGCCACTGGCGGCGGCCTCGGCGTGGCAGCGCGCGCAAAGGGATGTTCTGCAAAGCCAACTTTTGCACAGCGGCCACGGCGTTGTCCGTTCGCGCGGCCATGGGCCGCGGGCTCGGTTCCATGTCGGCAACGTCGTGCGCGGGCGTTGCACCACTGGCATTCGGTGCCTGCGCCGCCGCAGGCTCGGCTTCGCTGCCGGGCAGGGGCAATGGTTCGGGCCGGGCCTTGGGTGCGTATCGCCAGGCAGCGTCCAGGCGCTCCAGCGTGGCACGCAGCTGCGCCACGCTTTGCGGCCGATCCCGCGCAGGTTCCGCAAGACAGTCGTCGAATGCCGTCAGCCAGGCCGGCACGCGTGCCAGCCTGGAATCAGCGGCATGCCCAGCCCGCCACAGGGCTCTCAACGGCTCGGACGGCCCTTGCGACACTTCGCCCGCCGGCGTTGCAGGCACTTGGCCGGTAATGCAGAAGCGCAGCGTCCCGGCCAGCGCATACAGGTCGGTCCAGGGGCCCAGGGGCCTGTCGGCGGCCGGTTGGCGCTGCTCGATCGGCGCGAAGCAGGGTGCGAGTGCGGCAATCATGTTGCGGGTGTGATCACTGATCAACACCGAGCGCACGGCATCGGAATCGAGCAGTACCGGTTGATCGCCCGAAAGCATGAGGATGTTGCCGGGCGACACCGCCGCATGCACCAAGCCCAGTTGGTGCAGTTCCGCCAGCGCGCCGAGCAGGTGGTCGAGCCACTTGCGCAGCAGCTTTTCGTCTGGTGCTGCGGTCATGGCCCGGCGATGCTCGCTCAGCATCGGCCCGGGGCAATAGCGCATCACCCTGTAGACCGTGCCGTTGAGCTGCAGGATGCGCAGCGTGTGCAGCAGCGAGCCGTGTTTGCGGCCGGCCAGCATTTGTGCCTCGTTGAGGAAGGCCAGCCTGCCGAGTTCGAAACTTTGCGCGTGCGCGCTTTCGTGCAGCTCGACCCGGGATTCGCTGCCGCGCAGGGCCAGCCCGACGGGCATGTACTCCTTGATGGCGACCTGCTGCTTGCGTTCATGGTCGAGGGCTCGGTAGACCAGGGCCACGCTGCTCTGCGCGAGCACACCTTCGATTTCGTACTCTTCAAGCCGCGTGCCCACAGGCAGCGCACGATCGACGCTCGACAGGGGATGCTTGGGCGAGACCATGCGGGACGTCATCAGATCTGCGCACTCCATATCGCCGGATCATCCGGCGGGGGGTCTGCTGGGCTGTCGGCGGCCGATGCCGGGTGCCCGCTGTGAATTGACCTATGCCGGCATTGTTGCAAGCTGCGGGCAAAATCGCCAGAGCCATAGACGGATTCGTTTCCTGGAGCCTACATGTCCAAAGACTACGACACGATGGAAGACTCGAACCGCAGCGCCAATGCGGACATCCACGGCGTGTCCGACCCGGCACGGCGGCGCTGGATGCAAGGCGGGCTCGGCGCCCTCGCGGGTGGCATGTTCGCACCCTGGTTGAGTGGTTGCGCCGGCCTCGGCGCAGGCGGCGGCCCATTGCTGGGCTACAAGGGCATTCCGGCCACCCACAATGACACGCTGGTCGTGCCCGAGGGCTATCACGCCACGGTCATTGCCGCATGGGGCGAGCCGGTGGGCGTGCCCGGCAACATGCCGGCCTGGCGCGGCGACGCCAGCAACAGCGCCGCCGACCAGGCGGTGCAGATGGGCATGCACCACGACGGCATCCACTACGTGCCGCTCGGCGGCAGCAGCACCCGCGGCCTGCTGGCCATGAACCACGAGTACACCGACGACGGATTGCTGCACCCGGACGGCATGAAGACCTGGAGCGCGGAGAAGGTGCGCAAGTCGCAGGCCGCACACGGCGTGGGGGTGGTCGAAGTGGAACTCAAGGACGGCGCCTGGCAGATGGTGCGCCCGTCGAAATACGCCCGCCGCTTCACCGCCTACACGCCCTTTGCCGTGAGCGGGCCGGCCGCCGGCCATGCACTGATGAAAACCGCCGCCGACCCCAGCGGGCGCAGCGTGCTGGGCACGCTGAACAACTGCGCCAGCGGCATGACGCCGTGGGGCACCTACCTGTCGGGTGAGGAGAACTGGGCCTTCTACTTCAATGGCCCGGAGAAGATGGACGCCGACCAGACGCGCTGGGGCATGCGCAAGACCGGCTTCTACCGCTGGCCCGATTTCGACGAGCGCTTCGACGCGGCGAAGCACCCAAACGAGTTCCATCGCTTCGGCTGGGTGGTGGAGATCGATCCGATGGACCCCGGCAGCACGCCGATCAAGCGCACCGCCCTCGGCCGTGCCGCGCACGAGGGCGCCTGGATCGCCGTCACCCAGGACAACCGGGCGGTGCTGTATTCGGGCGAGGACGCGCGCTTCGAATACATCTACAAGTTCGTCAGCCGCGACAAGATCGCGCCCGGCTCTGGCCACCTGAGCAAAGCCCAAGCCAACCGGGAGTTGCTGGATCATGGCACCTTGTACGTGGCGCGCTACAACGCCGACGGCAGCGGGCAGTGGCTGCCGCTGGTGCACGGCCAGGGCCCGCTGACCGCGGCCAACGGCTTTGCCGACCAAGGCGAGGTGGTCATCAAGAGCCGCCAGGCCAGCGACCTGCTGGGCGCCACCAAGATGGACCGGCCGGAGTGGATCGCCATCGACCAGGCCCGCGGCGAGATCTACTGCACGCTCACCAACAACAGCTCGCGCGGCGCCAAGGACATGCCTGGCGTGGACGCCGCCAACCCGCGCGCCAACAACGTGATGGGGCAGATCATCCGCTGGCGGGAAGACGGCGACTTCGATGCGCTGACCATGCGCTGGGACCACCTGGTGCTGGCCGGCGACCCGGCCAACGCACGCCCCGAGGCCAGGGGCAACATCAACGGCGACATCTTCGCCTGCCCCGACGGCCTGGCACTGGACGCCCGCGGCGTGCTGTGGGTGCAGACCGACATGCACGCCACGCAGATGTACAAGGGCGAGCTGGTGAACATGGGCAACAACCAGATGCTCGGCCTGGACCGCTTGACGAGCGAGGTGCGGCGCTTCCTCACCGGGCCGGTGAACTGCGAGGTCACCGGCGTCACCTGGACGCCCGACCTGCGCACCATGTTCATCAACATCCAGCACCCCGGCGAAACGCCCACCGACCGCAGCGACCCGGCCGACCCGGCGAAGTTCTCGAACTGGCCCGACTACAAGCCGGGCGGGCGGCCGCGTTCGGCCACGGTGGTGATCCGCAAGAAGGATGGCGGCCTCATAGGCTCGTGACGCCCGCACGCGCAGGCAGGCGCAGGCACGCATTGCCAGCGTGCGGCCGTCGTCGTCTTTCTGGGCAACTTCCACATCGGCCATCGGGCCCAGCAGATTCCGGGCGGTGATGGGTCACCGATGCGAAGGGTGCTTTGCCAGCCGATACCATGCGGGGCGGGCGGCAGCAGGAAGACAAGGCCCTCCAGAGCGTTCCAGTCCTGGTTGACGAAACAAGCTTCGAGAGTGCTGCTTTGCTCGAGCCCATGCCGCTGCAGGCCCTCCAGGCGGCCAGGGGCGACGAAAAGGCGGTGTGCCACGGCCCTGAGCACATTGGGGGACGCGTCCATCGCTGTGTACACAACCGGTAAAGAGTTCTGATGTCAGAAGGCCCGATCGCAGAGCAGGTAAGGCGAAGAAGAACCTTTGCCATCATTTCCCACCCCGACGCGGGCAAGACCACGCTGACGGAGAAGCTGCTGCTGTTCAGCGGCGCGATCCAGATCGCAGGCTCGGTGAAGGCGCGCAAGGCCAGCCGCCATGCCACCAGCGACTGGATGGAGATCGAAAAGCAGCGCGGTATCTCGGTGGCCTCCAGCGTGATGCAGATGGAATACCGCGGCTGCGTCATAAACCTGCTCGACACCCCCGGCCACCAGGATTTCTCGGAAGACACCTACCGCGTGCTGACGGCCGTGGACGCGGCGCTGATGGTCATCGACGCGGCCAACGGCGTGGAGCCGCAGACACGCCGGCTGCTGCAGGTGTGCCGCGCCCGCCACACGCCGATCCTGACCTTCGTCAACAAGATGGACCGCGAGGTGCAGGAGCCGCTG
>DASQFA010000207.1:0-3853 GCA_035633375.1 Rubrivivax sp. | reverse complement strand
GCCGGGCTGGACATGAAGCAGGTGCTCGCGGTCATCGGCAAGGGGGCTGCGCAGAGCTGGCAGATGGACAACCGCGGCCCGACGATGGTCGACGATCGCTTCGATTTCGGCTTTGCGGTGGACTGGATGCGCAAGGACCTGGGCCTGGTGCTCGACGAAGCCCGGCGAAATGGCGCGCGCATGCCGGTGACCGCACTGGTCGACCAGTTCTATGCCGACGTGCAGCACATGGGTGGTGCCCGCTGGGACAGCTCCAGCCTGATCAAGCGGCTGCGCGGCTAGCCGCCGGCGCAGCTACTTGATCGGTGTCGTGACGGGTGCCGGTGTCGCGGCTGGGCCCGGGGCTGCTGCCGGAGCCGGCGCTGCGGCTGGCGCCGGAGCCGGAGCCGGAGCCGGATTGGAAGGGGGAATCGGCATCCCTGCGAGTTCGGCCGGGGTGATGATCTCGAATACTTTGACCACTTTCAGCACCCCGCCGACACTGCGCGTCACATTGGCCGCGAGCGTGGCTTCGCGTTCGGTCACGCGGCCGCGCAGAAAGACCACGCCGCGCTCGGTGATCACACTCATCGATGCCACTTGCAGGTCTTTGGTGTCGACGAACGCGGCCTTGACCTTGCCGGTGATGAGGGTGTCGTTCGAGCGCTGGCCGAGCGTGCTGTTCGGCATCACCGCCAGTTCGTTCACCACTGCGCGCACGTTCTCGACCTTCACGATTGCCGCCTCGACCTTGGCGCGGTCGGCTTCGGTCGGCACTTCGCCGGTGAGCAGCACCACACGGTTGTAGCTGCTGGCGTTGACATGGCCGCGCTCGCCGATGGTCGAGCTGAGCACGGTGGCCGCCCGCAGGTCGATCGTCTGGTCGTCCACCTGGGCACCGGTGGTGCGGCGGTCCACCGCCATCATCGAGCCGCTGACCATGGCGCCGCCGACCAGCGCGACACAGCCGCTGAGCGCGCTAGCGAGCGCCAGGCTGGCCAGCAGCGCGCAGCCGACCACAGCGCGTGTCGCGCCGGAACGGCGCAGGATGTTGCTTGTCATAGGGGGTCCTGTTCTCCCAACAGTTGCAGATCCACGGCATCGCAAAGGCAATGCAGTACGAGTAGTTGCATCTCGACCACGCGTGCGGTGCGCTCATGCGGCACCACGATCAGCACGTCGGTCTCCCGAAGTGTCTCGCGCAGTGCCATCGTGCTGCGCCCACCCAGCACGACGACGCTCATGTCGCGCGCATGCGCCGCGCTGAGTGACGTATGCAGCGAACCATCCTGCCCCGGTGCGTCGATCAGCATCAGCACATCGCCAGGCTGGCCCAGCGCCAGCACCTGCTTGGCAAAGACCTGCTCCAGCCCGTGTCGCGCGACCAGCGCCGTCACCACCGCGCTGTCGGCAGACAGTGCCAACGCGGCAAGGCCGGGACGATCACGCTCGTAGCGGCCGATGAGGGCCGCGCAGAAAAGTTGCGATAGCGCCGCCGCCCCACCCATGCCACACACCAGCAGCTTGCCGCCGGCAGTGATGCAGCCGATCAGCATCTGCGCGGCATCGGCAATCGGCCGAGCAAGGCTCTCCGCGCTCTGGTACTGAAGATCGGCACTGTCGAAGAAATGCTGCTGAATGCGCTGCTCGAGCATGATCACGGATCATATGACACCGCTTTAGCGAGACGGTTCCGCGGCACGCTGCTGCAACCGCCATGGCGCGGCCGCGCCTTCGCGCAGCTCAGGCCCCTCGTGCAGCGCAAGACGCCGCGCAGGCGGCGTTGTGCGTCCTCACTCGGCTTCGAACGCGGCCTTTAGCCAGCTGAGTTGGCCGGCCTGCACCGCCACCACGTCGAAGCGGCATGGCGGCAGCGTCGCCAGTCGCAGCAGGTAGTGCTGCGCCGCGCGCACGACGCGGCGCTGCTTGGCAGCACCCACGCTGGCCAGCGCCCCGCCGTGGCTGGCGTCGGCGCGCGAACGCACCTCGACGAAGACCAGCGTGCCGTCGCGCTCGCGCAGGATCAGGTCGACTTCGGCGCCGCGCGCGTGCGGCCCGCCTGCAACGCGATAATTGCGCTGCACGAGTACGAGGCCCTGGCGCTGCAGGTAAGCCAGCGCGCACGACTCGGCATCGTCTCCGATCGCCTTCGTGTTGCGCCCTTCGCCGCTGTTGCGGCCCGCCGCCTTGAACATCGACCCCTCCGTCCTGCAACGCGCCGCGGCCCAAGCCGCGGGCGCACAACAGTATCCCGCAGGCGCGCTGTATGTCGTGGCCACACCCATCGGCAACCTGGCCGACCTGACGCTGCGCGCGATCCACGTGCTGGCGCTGGTGGATGCGCTGGCCTGCGAGGACACGCGTGTCAGCGCCGGCCTGCTGCGCCACCTGGGCCTGGACAAGCCGCTGATCGCGCTGCACCAGCACAATGAAGCGCAAGCCGCGGCGATGGTGCTGCAGCGCCTGGGCCGGGGCCAGCGCGTGGCCTACGTCAGCGATGCGGGCACGCCGGCGGTGTCCGACCCCGGCGCCGAACTGGTCGCACAGGTGGCCGCCGCAGGCCATCGTGTCGTACCGATTCCAGGGGCCAGCAGTGCGCTGGCCGCGTTGAGCGTGGCCGGCGATACACGCAGCCGAGGCTTTGCCTTCGTCGGCTTTGTGCCGGCGCGTGGCGCAGAGCGTGCCGCCGCGCTGCGCGCCCTGGCCGAGAGTGGCGTGGCGCAGTTGCTGTTCGAGGCGCCGCACCGCATCGACACGCTGGCCCATGAACTGGCCGCCGCGCTGCCGCAGCGCCGGCTGACGCTGTGCCGAGAGCTGACCAAGCAGTTCGAGACCGTGGCCACACTGTTTGCTGCCGAGTTGCCTGCCTGGCTGGCGGGCGATGCCAACCGCTCGCGTGGCGAATTCGTGCTGGTGTTGCATGCGCCGCAGGCCCAGCCCGATGCGGCTGCGTCGGAGGTGCCGGCCGCGGCATTGCACATGCTGCGGGTGCTGCTGCGCGATCTGCCGCTGAAGCAGGCCGTGGGCCTGGCCGCCGAGCTCAGCGGCGCCCCGCGCAACGCGCTGTACCAGGCCGCGCTGCAGCACAAGGACGCGGCAGCCACCCACGACGGTGCCGCATCGTGAGCAGCGACCCGATGGCCCTTCGCAGCGAGCGGGCCAGGGCCCCTCCTACAATGAATTCAAGCTTCAAGGAAATGTCCATGATCAGCCGCGAACCGACCCTCGAACGCCTGGCCATCGCCCAGGGCGTGCTGCTCGAGCCCTTCGGCCTGAACGAAACCTCGCTGGCGCGGGCGCTGGCGACCATCGGCGAGCACCGCATCGACGACGCCGACCTGTACTTCCAGAGCACGCGCCACGAGGGCTGGAGCCTGGAGGAAGGCATCGTCAAGAGCGGCAGCTTCAGCATCGACCAGGGCGTGGGTGTGCGCGCGGTAGCGGGCGAGAAGACCGCCTTCGCCTATTCCGACGAGCTCTCCGAAGACGCCTTGCTGGACGCCGCGCGCACCGTGCGCACCATCGCTGCGGCCGGGCAGAACAGGCGCATCAAGGTGGCGAGCAAGCCGCGCATCGTGGGCAGCCGCGTGCTGTATGCGCCGACCGACCCCATCGCCACGCTCGACAGCGCGCAGAAGGTGGCGCTGCTGGAGCGCATCGAGAAATTGGCGCGCGCCAAGGACCCGCGCGTGGTGCAGGTCATGGCCGGGCTGGCGGCCGAATACGACGTGGTGCTGGTGGCGCGCGCCGACGGCACGCGCGCGGCCGACGTGCGCCCGCTGGTGCGTGTGTCGGTGACCGTCATCGCCGAGCAGAACGGCCGGCGCGAGGTGGGCAGCGGCGGCGGCGGCGGGCGCTACGGGCTGGGCTACTT
>DASQFA010000206.1:0-14297 GCA_035633375.1 Rubrivivax sp. | reverse complement strand
GTGCTGTTCGAATCGGCAGCGCGCTGCGTCGGCCGCCACGCGCTGGGCGTGATGCTCACCGGCATGGGCGCAGACGGCGCCCGGGCGATGAAGCAGATGCGCGATGCCGGCAGCTGGAATGTGGCGCAGGACGAAGCCAGCTGCGTGGTCTTCGGCATGCCACGCGAGGCCATCGCCGCCGGTGCCGCGCACGAGGTGCTGCCGCTGGGCGCCATCGCCGCACGGCTGGTCGAGCGTTTCAGCAAGGCTGCGCATTGATGTCTTCGATCCCGGGCAGCCCCGCATCGAGCGACCCGACGCAACCCCGCGCCGACGCCGGTGCCGGCATGGACATGAGGCAGTTCCATGCGCTGTTCTTCGACGAGGCCGGCGAAAACCTCGAGCGCATGGAGCAACTGCTCATCGGCCTGGACATCGCCTCGGCCGGCGACGAGGCGCTGCACGCCATCTTCCGTTGCGCGCATTCGATCAAGGGCGGCGCGGCCACCTTCGGCTTTGGCGACGTCGCCGAACTCACGCACCAGATGGAAAGCCTGCTCGACCGCCTGCGTCGCCGCGAGCTGGCGCCGACCGAAGCCATGGTCGACACCCTGCTGCAAGCCGGCGATGCGCTGAAGGCGCAACTGGCGCGGCACCAGGATGGCGCTGGTGAGCCGCTCGACACCGCAGTGCTGGTGTCGGCGCTGCAGGGCATGGCGGGGGCCGGCCGCGCCGTTGCGGCGTCGGCCACAGCTGGCAAGCCGGCATCGGCGGTGCCTGCCGACGCCGGCGAAAGGCTGCTGGAAATGACGCTCGGGCCGCTGCAGGACACGGCCGCCGTGGCCGGTCTGGTGGCCATGTTCAGCGAAATCACCGATCTGGGCCGCATCGAGCCGCTGCCCGGTGCCCCCGTGGCCGAGGGCATGCATCGCTTCAAGCTCAGCACCACCATCAGCGACGCCGAACTGATCGACCTGTGCTCCTTCCACGTCCACGCCGCGCTGGTGCAGCTGTCGCCGCTGCCGCCGCCGGCCCACGCTGCGCCGCTGCCTGCGCCTGCTGCCGGTGCCGCCGCTGGGCTCGCTGTGGTGGCGCCTGCAGGTCCGCGTGCGACGCCTGCCCCGGCCGATGCGGGCAGCCTGCGCGTGGCCGTCGACAAGGTGGACCAGCTCGTCAACCTGGTGGGCGAACTGGTCATCACCCAGGCCATGCTGGCGCAACGTTGCGCCGCCCTCGAGCCGCTGGCGCAACAGCAGCTGGCAGCCGGTTTCGGCGATCTGGGGCGCCACACGCGCAACCTGCAGGACGCGGTGATGTCGATCCGCATGATCCCGATGTCGACCGTGTTCAGCCGCTTTCCACGGCTGCTGCGTGATTTGTCGGGGCAGCTCGGCAAGAAGATCGAACTGGTGACGCAGGGCGAGACCACCGAGCTGGACAAGGGCCTGATCGAGAAGATCACCGATCCGCTGACGCACCTGGTGCGCAACAGCTGCGACCATGGCATCGAGTTGCCGGCCGAGCGCGTGGCCTGCGGCAAGCCCGAGAGCGGCACGATCACGCTCTCGGCAGCGCAGCAGGGCGGCTCGATCGTCATCGAGGTGCGCGACGACGGCCGTGGCCTGTCGCGTGCAAGGTTGCTGCGCAAGGCGCGCGAATGCGGCCTGCCCGCAAGCGACTCACTCAGCGACGAAGCGGTCTGGGCATTGATCTTTGCGCCCGGGTTTACCACTGCCGAGGTGGTGACCGAGGTGTCCGGGCGCGGTGTGGGCATGGATGTGGTGAAGAAGAACATCGGCGCGCTCGGCGGCGTGGTCGAGATTCGTTGCGAAGAAGGCCGCGGCATGAGCATCTTCGTGCGCCTGCCGCTGACGCTGGCCATCATGGACAGCATGTCGGTGCGCGTGGCCGACGAGATCTACGTGCTGCCGCTTTCTGCGGTGGTGGAATCGCTGCAGTGCGTGCCCGGGCAGGTCCGCACCCTTGTTGGCGGCAGCGCGCAGGTGATCACGCTGCGCGACGAGGTGTTGCCGGTGCTCGCGCTGCAGCAGGTGTTCGGCGTGCAGCGCAGCGGCGACACCGGGCGCGAAGGCGGGATCCTGGTCGTGGTCGAAGCCGACGGCGTGCGCGTGGCGCTGCGCGTGGACGAGCTGCTCGGCCAGCAGCAGGTGGTGGTGAAGAACCTTGAATCGAACTTCACCCGCGTGGACAAGATCTCGGGCGCGACCATCATGGGCGATGGCCGGGTGGCGCTGATCCTCGACGTGGCCGCGCTGGTGCGCCACCCGCGGCGGTGATGGGCCGCGCACGGCCGAATCCGACCGCAGGCGCACTGGACGAGCTGAGCCAGGCCGACTTCGAGCGCGTGCGCTCGATGATCCACCGCCATGCGGGTATCGCACTGCACCCGGGCAAGCATGGCATGGTCTTCAGCCGCCTGTCGCGGCGCTTGCGCGCGCTGGGCAAGAGCGACTTTGCCGGCTACCTGGACGCGCTGGAAGGCGCCGGCAGCCGCACCCACGAGTGGCAGGAATTCGTCAACGCGCTGACCACCAACCTGACCTCGTTCTTCCGCGAGGCGCATCACTTCCCGGTGCTGGCGCAGCACCTGCAGCAACGCGCCGCACAAGGGGCGGTGCAACTGTGGTGCTGCGCCGCGTCGACGGGCGAAGAACCGTACTCGATGGCGATGACCGCGCTCGACAGCGTGGCGCACCTCGGCACCCCGGTGTCGATCCTGGCCACCGACATCGATACCGCCGTGCTCGACAAGGCGCGGCGCGGCATCTATCCCCTGGCGGCGGTGGCCGGACTCGACCCCGCCTTGCGCAAGCGCCACTTCCTGCGCGGCCGCGCCGGCAATGCTGGCCTGGTGCGCGTGCGCCCCGAGGCGCTGGCGCTGGTGGAGTTGCGCGCGCTCAACCTGCTGCAGCCGACCTGGCCGATGCACGGCAAGTTCGATGCCATCTTCTGCCGCAACGTGATGATCTACTTCGACAAGCCGACCCAGCGGCACCTGCTCGAGCGCCTGGCCGCGCGGCTCAAGCCCGGCGGCCTGCTCTTCGCCGGCCATGCGGAAAACTTCACGGCGGCACAGGATCTGTTCGAGCTGCAGGGCAAGACGGTGTACCGACTGGCGGCGTCGCGCGGCTGAGAAGCAAGCGGGCCTTGTGCACGGCAACGGCCATCAAGATCGCCGCGAAGCCGCCGATATTTTGCAATGGGTACCGGTGGTCGTGGCGCGCGCCGCGGCCGGCTGGTTGCCCCAGGCACCTAGACCAAGGAACAGCGCATGAGTCCGAGCACCGCAACGCACGACGTCGCCGTCCAGGACGGGGCGGCGACGCCGATGCGCGAGTTCCTGGCCTTCAAGCTCGGTGCCGAGGAGTACGGCATCGACATCCTGCGCGTGCAGGAGATCCGCTCCTACGAGAAGCCGACACGCATTGCCAATAGCCCGGACTTCATCAAGGGCGTGGTCAACCTGCGCGGCGTGATCGTGCCCATCGTCGACATGCGGCTGAAGCTCAAGCTCGAGCAGGCGAACTACGATGCGTTCACCGTGGTCATCGTGCTCAACATCGGCGCGCGCGTGATGGGCGTGGTGGTGGATGCGGTGTCCGACGTCATCACGCTGCGCCCCGACCAGCTGCGCGCAGTGCCCGAGCTGAACTCCAGCATCACGGGCGAGCACCTGTTGGCCATCGGCACGGTGGATGAACGCATGCTGGTGCTGCTCGACATCGAAAAGCTCATGTCCAGCGCCGAGATGGGCCTGGTCGAGCCCACGCTGCAGTAGCGCCGGACCGCCCGCAACCGACACGGCACGCACCTGAACACGATGAAATTCTCGACTCACCTGGCCCTGCTGGTTGGCGTGCTGTCAGCACTGCTGGTGGCGGTGGGCGGCCTGGGCGTGCACGGCCTGCGCCTGGCCCAGCATGCCCTGCAGGCCCAGGCGACACAGGCGCTCGACACCCACCACCCACGGCAACCGGCGCCCACGCCGGGCAGGGGCAGCGACAGCGCCGCACAGGCCCACGCGGACATGGCCGCCCGCCTGGACACGCTGCGTGGCGCCTCGGTGGCCGCTGTCGTCGGCGGCCTGCTGTTCGCTGGCCTGCTGGGCACCGGGCTGGCGCGGTCGCTGGGGCGGCGGCTCGGTGCCGAACCCGACGCGGCCGCGGCCGTGGCCCAAGGCGTGGCCGCCGGCGACCTGAGCACGCCGGTGGCACTGCGACACGGCGACGACAGCAGCCTGATGGCGCGCCTGAGCCAGATGCAGGGCAACCTGGCCACCGTGGTGGCGCAGGTGCGCGAGAACACCGAGAGCCTGTGCGCGGCATCGGCCCTGATCGTGCAAGGGCATGGCGCCCTGTCCAGCCGCACCGACGCGCAGGCCGCGGTGCTCGAAGAAGCCGCCACGTCGATGACCCAGCTGGGCCTGACCGTGCGACAGAACGCCGACAACGCGCGCCAAGCCAACCAGTTGGCGCAGGGCGCCTGCACGGTGGCCACCAAGGGGGGCGAAGTCGTCGGCCAGGTGGTGGACACGATGCGCGGCATCAACGACTCGTCGAAGAAGATCGCCGACATCATCAGCGTCATCGACGGCATCGCCTTCCAGACCAACATCCTGGCGCTGAACGCCGCAGTCGAGGCGGCGCGCGCCGGCGAGCAGGGGCGCGGCTTCGCCGTGGTCGCCGCAGAGGTGCGCAGCCTGGCGCAGCGCAGTGCCGAGGCAGCCAGGGAAATCAAAGCGCTGATCAGCGCCAGCGTCGAGCGTGTCGCGCTGGGCACCGCGCTGGTCGACCAGGCCGGCACGACGATGGCCGAGATCGTCACCTCGATCAAGCGCGTGACCGACATCATGGGTGAGATCAGCGCGGCCAGCGTCGAGCAAAATGCCGGTGTGGCACAGATCGGTGCGGCGGTGGACCAGATGGAGCAGGACACGCGGCGCACCGGGGCGCTGGTGGGGCAGAGCAGCGCTGCAGCCGACAACCTGCAGCGGCAGGCGTTGCAACTGGTGCAAACGGTGGCGGTGTTCAAGCTGGGGCCGAGTGCCGCCGAGCGCCCGTCGCCAGCCGCCGGCGCGCACGGCTTGGCCCCCGACCGGCGCGGCCCGCATCGCGCCACCAATGTCGCGCGCCCGGACTTCCATGCCAGGCCGAAGCCTGAAGCGACGCCCAACACACCCCTCGGGAACGAGCGCGTGGCAGCGGCCAAGACCGGCAGCGACGACTGGGAAAGCTTCTGAGGAAGGGCACGGCGCGGCGCCCGCACTCGCACTCGCGCTCGCGCTCGCGCCCACGCCGGACCGTCCGGATTCGATTCGATACGTCACACAGCGGCATCCAGCCACCGCCTGCGGCGGCCGCGGCGAAGTCTGCCGGTGGGCCGCGGCCCTGAACGGCACTGAACGGCAGTCAGCGGCGCAGACAGCCAACTCCGCGCTGGCCTATACTTTTGTGCACAGCGCCGATTTGATCCGGATTGCGGGCGCTCAATAAATGCAGCTAAAGCGGGGCACCCGGTGTCCGCCAAGCTTGCGGCACCGGGTTTTCTCTTTTCTGGCACATGGCTTCGATCGGTCCGGTCAATGCACAGTCGATGTTTTTCGCCGACGCGCTGGCGCTGCAAAGCGGCGCACGCCTTCACGACTACACGCTGGTGTACGAGACCTACGGCAGGCTGAACGCGCAGCGCAGCAACGCCGTGCTGGTGTGCCATGCGCTGAACGCCAGCCACCATGTGGCCGGCAGCTACGCCGGGCAGGAGCACGCAGTCGGCTGGTGGGACAACCTGATCGGCCCGGGCAAGCCGCTCGACACCGACCACCTGTTCGTGATCGGCGTGAACAACCCCGGCTCTTGCTTCGGCAGCACCGGCCCGATGAGCCCCAACCCGGCGGCGCCTGCGCAACCCTATGGTGCCGACTTTCCGGTGGTGACGGTGGAAGACTGGGTCGACGCGCAGGCGCGACTGCTGCAGCGCCTGGGCATCGAACAACTCGCGGCCGTCATCGGCGGCAGCCTGGGCGGCATGCAGGCGCTGGCCTGGACGCTGCGCCACCCGGCTCGCGTACGCCACTGCATCGCCATCGCCACCGCACCCAACCTGTCGGCGCAGAACATCGCCTTCAACGAAGTGGCGCGCCGGGCCATCATCACCGACCCCGAATTCCATGGCGGCCACTACCAGCGGCAGGGGGTGGTGCCCAAGCGCGGCCTGCGCGTGGCGCGCATGCTCGGCCACATCACCTACCTGTCGGACGATTCGATGGACGCCAAGTTCGGGCGCAAGCTGCGTTTGGCCCAGCCGGCCTACAGCACGATGGACATCGAGTTCCAGATCGAAGGCTACCTGCGCCACCAGGCCGATAAGTTCAGCGAGTACTTCGACGCCAACACCTACCTGCTGATCACGCGCGCGCTGGACTACTTCGACCCGGCGCGCGCACATGGCGGCGACCTGGCGCGCGCCTTCGCGCCGGCGCTGCGCAACCGCTTCCTCGTCGTCAGCTTCAGCACCGACTGGCGCTTCGCGCCGGCGCGCTCGCGCGAGATCGTCAAGGCGCTGGTGGACAACCGCATCGACGTCAGCTACGCCGAGATCGACGCGCCGCACGGGCACGATGCCTTCCTGCTGGAAGATGCGCGCTACCACGGCGTGCTGCGCGCCTACTTCGAGCGCGTGGCGCTCGAAGCAAGCGTGCTGCGCCTGGACGCCGGCTCCGCACCACTTCCTCTTCCTGCAGGGCAGCAGCCTGCCGCGGCAGCAAAGCCATGAGCGAGCGGGCCGACCTGGAGATCATCGCCAGCCTGGTGCCGCCAGGTTCGCGCGTGCTCGACCTGGGCTGCGGCGACGGCGAGTTGCTGGCGCACCTGATCGGGCACCGTGGCTGCAGCGGCTACGGCATCGACGTGGACGACGCCAACGTGCTGGCCTGCACGCGGCGCGGAGTCAACATCATCCAGCTCAACCTGGAAGACGGCCTGGCGCTGTTCGAGGACCGCAGCTTCGACGTGGTGCTGCAGCTCGAGACGCTGCAGAACCTGCGCCACACCGAGAACATGCTGCGCGAGACGGCGCGTGTCGGGCGCATCGGCATCGTCAGCTTCCCGAACTTCGCGCACTGGCCGAACCGGCTGAGCGTGGTCGGCGGGCGCATGCCGGTGACCAAGGCCTTGCCCTACGAGTGGTACGACACGCCCAACATCCGCGTCGGCACCTTTGCGGATTTCAAACTGCTGGCGGGCAAGCTCGGGCTGCACATCAGCGACAGTTTCGGCCTGCAGCAAGGGCGCATCGTGCGGCGCTGGCCGAACCTGCGCGCCAGCGTGGCGGTGTTCAGGTTCGAGCGCCGCTGAGCCCCGCCCCGACGCAGCGTGGCCCTGCCCGAGGCTGGGCTCGATGCCGTTTCGGCGCGGCCGACCGCGCTCTCGTGTGTATGTTTATGCTCGAGCTTGCGGCGCAGCGCCGCGCCCACCGTAAATCGAGCAAGGACCCTTCGTGATGCACAGCAGTTTGGACAGCAGGCCGCCGACGCGCCGTGGCGCCGGCAAGCGATCGGCCCGGCCGGCGCTGACCACGCTGGTGGCGTTCATGCTTGTGGCCTGCGGCGGCGGCCAGAAACCCGTGCCGGGGCCCGCTGCAGACGCGCCACCGCCACCCGAGGTGGGTGTGATCACCGTGGCCACGCAGACCGCGCCACTGGTCACCGAGCTGCCGGGCCGCGTCGAGGCCTCGCGCGTGGCTCAGGTGCGCGCGCGCGTCACCGGCATCGTGCAAAAGCGCCTGTTCCGCGAGGGCAGCGAGGTCAAGGCCGGCCAGCTGCTGTTCCAGATCGACCCGGCGCCCTACCAGGCCGCGGTGGACAGCGCCAAGGCCGCGCTGGCCAAGGCACAGGCCAATGCGGTGCAGGCCACGGCACAGGCCACGCGCTTCAAACCGCTGTCGGACGCCAGGGCCATCAGCCAGCAGGAGTACGTCAGCGCGCAGTCGGCGCAGGCACAGGCCGAGGCCGACGTGGCCGCGGCGCGCGCCGCGCTGCAGACGGCGCAGCTGAACCTGGGTTATGCCAGCGTGACCGCGCCGATCTCCGGGCGCATCGGCCGTGCGCTGGTCACCGAAGGTGCGCTGGTGTCGCAGGCCGAGGCCACGCAGCTGGCGTTGATCCAGCAGATCGACCCGGTGTACGTCAATTCCACGCAGGCGGTGGCCGAGGTGGCGCGGCTGCGCAAGCAGGCCAGCGCGGCCGGCACCACGGCCGCCGACCTGGCGGCAGTGCGCATCGTGCTCGACGATGGCAGCGAGCTGCCGCAGCGTGGCCGGCTGATGTTCTCCGACCTGTCGGTGGACCCGAGCTCGGCGCAGGTCACGCTGCGCACCGAGGTGGCCAACCCGCAGGCGCAGTTGCTGCCCGGCATGTACGTGCGCGCGCGCCTGGTGCAGGGGCAGATCACCGGCGCGATGCTGGTGCCGCAGCAGGCGGTGACGCGCGGCCCGCAGGGCGACACCGTGCTCGTCGTCGGCGAGGGCGGCAAGCCGGCGCCGCGCACGGTGAAGGTCGGCGGCGCGGCGGGCTCGAGCTGGATCGTGCTCGAGGGCCTGAAGCCGGGCGAGACGGTCATCGTCGAAGGCTTCCAGAAGATGCGCCCCGGCGCACCGGTCAAGCCGGTGCCGTGGGCCGGGGCGGCGTCGCCGCCGGGTGGCGCCGCCGCGATGCCGCAGGCAGCGGCCACGGCGCCCGCCTCGGCCGCCAGCCGCTGAAGGGCCGCGCGCCATGGCGGCCTTCTTCATCGACCGGCCCATCTTTGCATGGGTGATCGCGCTGTTCCTGATCGTCGCCGGCGCGGTGTCGATCACCCAGCTGCCGGTGGCGCAGTACCCGACGGTGGCGCCGCCGGCCATCGTCGTCACCGTGGCCTACCCCGGCGCGTCGGCAAGGACGCTGGAAGACAGCGTGCTCAGCGTCATCGAGCAGGAGATGAACGGCTCGCCCGGCTTGATCTACATGGAATCAGTGGCCCAAGCCAACGGCAGCGGCACGCTGACGCTGACCTTCCAGCCCGGCACCAGCCCCGACCTGGCGCAGGTGGACGTGCAGAACCGCCTGAGCCGGGCCACGCCCCGGCTGCCACAGGCGGTGACGCAGCAGGGCGTGCGCGTGGACAAGGCGCGCTCGAACTTCCTGCTCTTCACCATCCTGAGCTCCGACGACCCGAAGTTCGACCCGATCGCGCTGGGCGACTATGCGTCGCGCAACGTGCTGCCCGAGCTGCAGCGCGTGCCGGGCGTGGGCCAGGCGCAGCTGTTCGGCACCGAGCGCGCGATGCGCATCTGGCTCGACCCGGCCAAGCTGCTGGGCTTCAACCTGTCCACCAGCGACGTCACCGCGGCCATCCGCGCGCAGAACGCGCAGGTCTCGTCGGGCACCCTCGGCGAGCTGCCCAACCTGGCCGAGCAGACCGTCTTTGCCACCGTGGTCGTCGAGGGCCAGCTTGCCAACGTCGAGCAGTTCGGCCAGATCGTGCTGCGCGCCAATGCCGACGGTTCGGCGGTGCGGCTGCGCGACGTGGCGCGCATCGAACTCGGCGCGCAGAGCTATGCCACGTCGGCGCGGCTCGACGGCAAGCCCTCCACCGGCATCGGCGTGCAGCTCTCGCCCACCGGCAATGCGCTCGACACGGCCCGGGCCGTGCGCACGCGCATGGAGGAGCTGAAGCGCTATTTCCCGCCGGGCATGAGCTACGCCATCCCCTACGACACCTCGCGCTTCGTGCAGATCTCGATCGCCAAGGTGGTGGAGACGCTGCTCGAGGCGGTGGCGCTGGTATTCCTGGTGATGTACCTGTTCCTGCAGAGCTGGCGCTACACGGTGATCCCGACCATCGTCGTGCCGGTGGCGCTGCTCGGCACTTTCGGCGTGCTGCTGGCGCTGGGCTATTCGATCAACGTGCTCACCATGTTCGGCATGGTGCTGGTGGTGGGCATCGTCGTCGACGACGCTATCGTCGTGGTCGAGAATGTCGAGCGCATCATGAGCGAGGAGGGCCTGGCCCCGCGCGAGGCCACGCGCAAGGCGATGGAGCAGATCTCCGGCGCCATCGTCGGCATCACCGTGGTGCTGATCTCGGTGTTCGTGCCGCTGGCCTTCTTCACCGGCGCGGTGGGCAACATCTACCGCCAGTTCTCGGTCGTGATGGCCGCGTCGATCGGCTTCTCGGCCTTCCTGGCGCTGTCGTTGACGCCGGCGCTGTGCGCCACGCTGCTCAAGCCCGTCGAGGCCGGGCACCACCATGCCAGGTCGGGCTTCTTCGGCGGGTTCAACCGCGGCTTCTCGGCCACCGCCAAGGGCTATGAAGGCCTGCTGGCCAGGCTGCTCGAGCGCAGCGGGCGCATGCTGGTGGCCTATCTGGCCGTCGTCGGCGCGGTCGTCTGGCTGGTGCTGCGGCTGCCGACCTCGTTCCTGCCGAACGAGGACCAGGGCTACATCATCGTCAACGTGCAGTTGCCGCCCGGTGCCACCACCAACCGCAGCCTGAAGGTGATGCAGCAGGTCGAAGGCTTCATGCTGCAGCAGCCCGAGGTGAAAAGCATGGTCAGCGTGCTCGGCTTCAGCTTCTCGGGCCAGGGGCAGAACGCGGCGCTGGCCTTCGTCACGCTGAAGGACTGGGACGAGCGCAAGGCGCCCGGGCAATCGGCTCAGGCGCTGGCCGGCCGCACCTTCGGCGCGATGATGGGCGTGAAGGACGCGTTCATCTTCCCGTTGAGCCCGCCGCCGATCCCCGAGCTGGGCAGCGCCACCGGCTTCAGCTTCCGCCTGCAGGACCGCGGCGGCAACGGGCGCGCGGCGCTCACCGCGGCGCGCAACCAACTGCTGGGCCTGGCCGGGCAGAGCAAGCTGCTGGCCGGCGTGCGCCCCGACGGGCTGGAGGACGCGCCGCAACTGCGCATCGACATCGACCGCGACAAGGCCGGTGCGCTGGGCGTGGGCTTCGATGCCATCAACAACCTCATCTCCACCGCGCTGGGCTCGACCTACGTCAACGACTTCCAGAGCCAGGGCCGGCTGCAGCGCGTGGTGGTGCAGGCCGATGCGGCCGAGCGCATGCAGGCCGAGGACCTCCTGCGCCTGAACGCGCCCAACAACCGCGGGCAGCTCGTGCCGCTGTCGGCCTTTGCGACGACGCGCTGGATCACCGGGCCGATGCAGTTGATCCGCTACAACGGCTACCCGACGATGCGCATCTC
The DNA here is from genome assembly GCA_035633375.1 of Rubrivivax sp. Classification (GTDB taxonomy): domain Bacteria; phylum Pseudomonadota; class Gammaproteobacteria; order Burkholderiales; family Burkholderiaceae_C; genus Rubrivivax. Next base: position 3,059 of record DASQFA010000206.1, on the reverse strand, counting down.
GGGTGACGCCGCGCCTGGCGTCAGCACCGGCGAGGCGATGGCCGAGATGGAGCGCCTGGCGGCGCAGTTGCCGCCGGGCTTCGGCTTCGAGTGGACCGGCCAGTCGCGCGAGGAGCGGCTGGCCGGCGCCACCGCGCTGTACCTGTTCGGCTTCTCGCTGCTGGCGGTGTTCCTGTGCCTGGCGGCGCTGTACGAGAGCTGGTCGATCCCCTTCGCGGTGCTGCTGGTGGTGCCGCTGGGCGTGCTCGGCGTGGTGCTGGGCACCGAGGCGCGCGGCTACAGCAACGACGTCTATTTCAAGATCGGGCTGATCACCATCATCGGCCTGTCGGCGAAGAACGCGGTGCTGATCATCGAGTTCGCCAAGGAGCTGCAGGCGCAGGGCAAGAGCGCGGTGGAGGCGGTGCTGCAGGCGGCGCACCTGCGCTTCCGACCGATCGTCATGACCTCGCTGGCCTTCGTGCTGGGCGTGCTGCCGCTGGCCATCGCCAGCGGCGCGGGTTCGGCCAGCCAGCGCTCGATCGGCACCGGCGTGATGGCCGGCATGGTCAGCGCGGTGCTGCTGTCGGTGCTGTTCGTGCCGGTTTTCTACGTGGTGGTACGGCGCTGGTTCAAGGGCAGCGAGCGCCAGCGCAAGCTGCATGCGCACGAGCGCGACGCGCAGGCGACGGCGGCGCGGCCGGCGGCCACGGAGGGCCCGCCGTGAGGCCGCTCAGCGCGCCGACGCGCTGCGCGCCCGTGCTGCTGGCTGCGCTGCTGGCCGGCTGCGCGTCGATGGCGCCGCCCTACGAGCGCCCGGCCGCGCCGGTGGCGGCCACCTTTCCCGACGCAACCGCGGCGGGCGCGCCGGCCGCCGTGCCCGCGGCCGACATCGACTGGCAGCAGTTCTTCATCGACCCGCGGCTGAAGCGGCTGATCGAGCTGGCGCTGCACAACAACCGTGACCTGCGCATCGCGGTGCTGAACATCGAACGCGTGCGCGCTCAATACCAGATCCAGCGCTCCGAACAGCTGCCGAGCGTGATCCTGGGCGCCACCGGCCTGGCCGAGCCCAACGCCAATGGCAGCGGCAGCCGCAGCTTGTACACCGCCGGGCTGAACATCACCGGCTACGAGCTCGACCTGTTCGGCCGCGTGCGCAGCTTGAGCGACGCCGCACTGCAGCAGTACTTCGCCACTGAAGAGGCGCGCAAGGCGGCACAGATCAGCCTGGTGGCGGCGGTGGCCAATGCCTACCTGACGCTGCTGGCCGACGATCTGCAGCTGGAGGTGACAGGCAAGACGCTGGATACGCGCGAACAGAGCTACGCGCTGGTGAAGCTCAAGCTCGACAACGGCGCCAGCTCCGACTATGAGGCGGCACAGGCGCTGTCCCTGGTGGAAGGCGCACGCGCCGCGTTGGCGCTGTTCACCCGCCAGCGCGCACAGGACCGCAACGCGCTGGAGCTGCTGGTCGGCCAGCCGCTGCCGACCGACCTGCCGCCGGGACTGCCGCTGGAAAGCCAGGGCCTGCTGGCCGAGTTGCCGGCCGGGCTGCCGTCGGCGCTGCTGGAGCGCCGCCCCGACGTGCGCCAGGCCGAGCGCCAGCTGCAGGCGGCCAACGCCAACATCGGCGCGGCGCAAGCCAACTTCTTCCCGCGCATCACGCTTACCGGCAGCGTCGGTCTGGCCAGCGACGACCTGAGCGGGCTGTTCAGCAACCGCGCCTGGCTGTTCGCGCCGCGCATCACGCTGCCGATCTTCGATGCCGGCGCCAACCAGGCCAACCTGGAACTGAGCCAGGCCAACCGCGACATTGCCGTGGCGCAGTACGAGCGTTCGATCCAGACCGCCTTCCGCGAAGTCGCCGATGCCATCGCCGGGCGCGCCACGCTGGGCGAGCAATTGCGCGCGCAGCAGGCGCAGGCGCAGGCGGAGGAGCAACGCTTCCGCCTGGCCGACCTGCGCTTCCAGAACGGCGCGTCGAGCTTCCTGGACGTGCTCGACGCGCAGCGCGCGCTGTTCCAGACGCAGCAGGCGGTGGTGGTGGTGCAGGCCGCGCAACAGCAGAACCTGGTGACGCTGTACAAGGTGCTCGGCGGGGGCTGGACGACCCGCGCGAATTGAGCCGCGTGCCCGCCGCGGCCCCTGGCTGGCGCCCTGCGCCCCTACACTGCCCACCATGAACGGGGCCGCCCACATTCCGCGATGGCCGGTGCTGCCGGAGCGTATCGACACCCACGACGGGTTGGCGCTGCACCTGCGGCACTGGCCCGTGACCGATGCGCGCGGCACGGTGCTGATCGTGCACGGGCTGGGCGAGCACATCGGCCGCTATGCGCATGTGGCCGGGCACTTCAATGCATGGGGCTGGTCGGTTGTCGGCTACGACCAGCGTGGCCATGGCCGCAGCGAGGGGGCGCGCGGGCGCGTCGGCGCCGACGACAGCCTGCTGTGCGATCTGGCCCTGGTGATCGATGCGCTGCGCGGCGCGCAGCGCGGGCCCATGCTGCTGCTCGGCCACAGCATGGGCGGGCTGGTGGCGGCGCGATTCGTCGCCGGCGGCATCGGCGCGCGGCAGCCCTGGTCGCGCGAGGTCGATGCGCTGGTGCTGTCCTCGCCGGCACTCGACCACGGCATGAGCGCAGGGCAGAAGTTGTTGCTCGCACTGCTGGGCCGCCTGACGCCCGACCTGGCGGTGAACAACGGGCTGAAGCCCGAATGGATATCACGCGATGCACAGGTGGTGCGACGGTACATCGCAGACCATTTGGTGCATGACCGCGTCACGCCCAGGCTGGTGCGCTTCATCGTCGATGCCGGTGCGCTGGTGCGCGAGCGCGCCGCATCATGGCAGGTGCCCACACTGTTGCTGTGGGCCGGCAGCGACCGCTGCGTCGCCCCGGGCGGCAGCGCTGCCTTTGCTGCAGCCGCGCCGAGTGCGGTGCTGAGCGCGCACGAATTCACGCCGCTGTTCCACGAGATCTTCAACGAGCCCGAGCAGCAGGACGTGTTTTCCCTGCTCGGCGACTGGCTGGCACGGCTCGAGTTCGCGCCGCGCTGATTCCCCCACCCCCCAC
>DASQFA010000205.1:0-4767 GCA_035633375.1 Rubrivivax sp. | reverse complement strand
GCGCGGCGCCGGTGATGATCGATCTGGGCGCCGGCAATTGCGCCAAGGCGGCGCAGCTGTTCGGCCTGATCGCGCCGCGCCGCTATGTCGCGGTGGACATTTCGGTGGAGTTCCTGCGCCAGGCGCTGCAGGCGCTGCAACGCCAGCACCCGATGCTCGATCTGGTGGGCGTGGGGCTGGATTTTTCGACGCGCCTGCAGCTTGCGCCGGCGCTGACCGACGGCCCGGCGCTGGTTTTCTACCCGGGTTCGAGCATCGGCAACTTTGCGCCCGACGATGCGCTGCGCCTGCTGCGCCAGGCACGCGAGACAGCAGCCGGCGGCGCGCTGCTGATCGGCGTGGACCTGGTCAAGCCGAAGGCGCTGCTCGAAGCCGCCTACGACGACGACCTGGGCGTGACGGCGGCCTTCAACCTGAACCTGCTGAAACACCTGAACCGGCTGCTGGGTGCCGACTTCGAGGTGCGCGGCTGGCGCCACGTGGCGCTTTTCAACAGCATCGACTCGCGCATCGAGATGCACCTGCAGGCGCGCCAGGCGACGCGCGTGCGCTGGGCAGGCGGCGAGCGGTACTTTGCCGAAGGCGAACGCGTGCATACCGAGAACTCGTATAAGTGGACGGTCGAGGCCTTCCACGCGCTGCTGCGCGACGCCGGTTTCACCCAGGTGCAGCACTGGAGCGACGCGCGCGGCTGGTTTGGCGTGTTCCTGGCGAGCGATTAGCGAATAGCGAATAGCTAATAGCGAACCGCGAACTGCGACGGCCGAATAACAAATAGCGAACTGCGAACAACGACTGGCGAGCGCCGACCGCGCTCCTGGCGCCAGGCGGCGGGGCGCGAGCCGAAGCGCCGGGCGTCGTCCTGGAACGGCGTCAACGCGCGCCGAATGCCTTGCTGGCCCAGCGCGAGACGATGCCGTGCAAGGCATCCAGCCCGTCGGTCAGCGCAGCCGGGCCGGGCTGCAGGATCAGCGGCGACTTGATCTCGTGCAGCTCGCCGTCGCGCACGGCGGGCACCTCGGCCCAGCCGGCGCGCGCACGCACTTTCTCAGGCCGGAACTTCTTGCCGCACCACGAGCCGATGATGATGTCGGGTGCCATGCGCACCACCTCCAGCGGGTCGGCAACGATGCGCTCGCGCGCCAGGCTGGCGGCGGCGCGCTGCGGAAAGATGTCGGCGCCGCCGGCGATGCCGATCAGCTCGCTGACCCAACGGATGGCGCTGATCGGCGGCTCGTCCCATTCTTCGAAGTACACGCGCGGGCGCCGTGCCAGCCTGGCGGCGCTGGCTTGCACGGCGTCGATGCGCGCCTGCAGCTGCGCCACATAGGTGTAAGCCTTGGCCTCGGCCCCGACCATCGCGCCCAGGCGCTGCACATAGGCCAGGATGCCGTCGACCGAGCGGTGGTTGCTGATCCAGACCTCGACGCCGCGCTTGATCAGCGCTTGCGCGATGTCGGCCTGGATGTCGGAAAACCCGATCGCCAGGTCGGGCTGCAGCGCCAGGATGCGGTCGATCTTGGCGCTGGTGAAGGCCGAGACGCGCGGTTTTTCATGGCGCGCCTGGGCCGGGCGCACGGTGAAGCCGGAGATGCCGACGATGCGCTGCTGCTCGCCCAGGGCATACAGCACCTCGGTGGGTTCTTCGGTCAGGCAGACGATGCGCTGTGGGAAGGCTGGCATGGCGCTTCGCTCGCGCTTCAGGCGCCCTGGTGCGACAGCAACTGCTGCACCAGCGCCGCCACGCGCGTGGTCACGGCCTCGTCCATGCGGATCGGGCGGCCCCATTCGCGCGCCGTCTCGCCCGGCCATTTGTTCGTCGCGTCCAGGCCCACCTTGCCGCCCAGCCCGCTGACCGGCGACGCAAAGTCGAGGTAGTCGATCGGCGTATGCTCGACGAGCGTCGTGTCGCGCACCGGGTCCATGCGCGTGGTCACGGCCCAGATCACCTGTTTCCAGTCGCGCACGTCGACGTCGTCGTCGGTGACGATGATGAACTTGGTGTACATGAACTGGCGCAGAAAGCTCCACAGCCCGAACATCACGCGCTTGGCATGGCCCGGGTAGGCCTTCTTGATGGAGATCAGCGCCAGGCGGTAGCTGCAGCCTTCGGGCGGCAGGTAGAAATCGACGATCTCGGGAAACTGCTTCTGCAGGATCGGCACGAACACCTCGTTCAGCGCCACGCCCAGCACCGCCGGCTCGTCCGGCGGCTTGCCGGTGTAGGTGGAGTGGTAGATCGCGTCGCGGCGGTGCGTCAGGCGCGAGATCTCGAACACCGGGAACCAGTCCTGTTCGTTGTAGTAGCCGGTGTGGTCGCCGAAGGGGCCTTCCAGTGCATACAAGTAGCCACCCTGCTCGCGCAGCGCCACGCCGCCGTCGCTGTGCCCGCGGAAGCCCGGCGCGGCGACGGGAATGTGGCCCTCGAGCACGATTTCGGCGCTGGCCGGCACCTGCAGCGCCAGGTCGCCGTCACCGACGCTGCAGTTCACCACCTCGGTGCGGCGGCCACGCAGCAAGCCGGCAAACTGGTACTCCGACAGCGTGTCGGGCACCGGTGTCACGGCACCCAGGATGGTGGCCGGGTCGGCGCCCAGCGCCACGACGATCGGGAACGGCCGGCCCGGGTTGGCGGCGCAGAAGTCGCGGAAATCCAGCGCCCCGCCACGATGCGCCAGCCAGCGCATGATCACCTGGCGCGGCCCGATCACCTGCTGGCGATAGATACCCAGGTTCTGGCGCAGCCGCGGCGAGGCCACCGATTGCGGGCCGCGCGTGACCACCAGGCCCCAGGTGATGAGCGGGCCCACGTCGCCCGGCCAGCAGGTCTGCACCGGCAGGCGGCCCAGGTCCACGTCGTCCAGCTCGAACACCACCTCCTGGCAGGGCGCGCGGCGCTGCAGCGAGGGCTTCATGTCCCACAGCGCCTTGGCCATCTGCACCAGCTTGCCGGCGTCCTTGATGCCGCGCGGCGGCTCGGGCTCCTTCAGGCTGGCCAGCATGCGGCCGATGTCGCGCAGCTCGAGCACCGACTCCCGGCCCATGCCCAGGGCCACTCGTTCAGGGGTGCCGAACAGGTTGGTCAGGCAGTGATTGTTGTAACCGGCCGGGTTCTCGAAGAGCAGCGCCGGCCCGCCCGCCTGCAACACGGCATCGCTGACGGCGGTCATTTCCAGGCGTGGCGACACGCTTTGCGGCACGCGGACGAGTTTTCCGAGCCTTTCCAGCTGCCCGATGAAGTCCCGAAGGTCTTTGTAAATCATATGCTTTAGTTATGTCATATCACTTTGATATGCTTGACTCGATATATTTCGATTTCTAGAATTCGCCGAACATTGACGTCGTACAGGGTTAACCCTCAAGGTGGGTCGACGGCTTCTGGCGAGTCAATGGCCGGCAAGTGCCCCGCCTCTTGGCGGCATCCAGCGGTTCCAGGCTGCTCCGATCGATTATCACTGTGGCCCCGGATCGCCGATGCGGGGTGCTTGGTGGCCGGCACACTGCGCCGGCGTCAGACAAAGGAATTGCCATGACAAGCCTTCAGATGCTGCGCAGCGCGCACCGTGCCAGCATGCGCTCGATCAACGTCTTCATTCGCGACGTGGGCAACGGCCTGCTCGAGATCAGCCACAACAGCCTGGCGCTGCTGGGCCTGGCCGTGGTGGTGTCGCTGGTCTTCATCGCCGGCCGTGCCGACGTGCGCGAGCAAACCGAGGCCTGGGCCCTGGGCTGGCTGCAAGAGCGCTCGCAGGCGCGCACCGGGGAAGCCGAGGACCTCAGCCCCGAAGTCGTGGTCGTGCCCGAGCCCGAAGCCGTGAACCGCGCCACCGCCGTCGACCCGAGCGAGCTCACGCGGCAGCAGGCTGCCGTGGCGAAGTGGATCGCGCGCCGCTACAACGTGGCGCTCGAACCCATCGGCCGCCTGGTGCAGGAAGCCTGGGCCATCGGCCAGCACGCCAACCTCGACCCGACGCTGATCCTGGCGATTGCCGCCATCGAATCGCGCTTCAACCCCTTCGCCCAGAGTGCCATGGGCGCCCAGGGCCTGATGCAGGTGATGACGCGCGTGCACGGCGACAAGTACGAGCCCTTCGGCGGCACGCATGCGGCCTTCGACCCGATCAGCAACCTGAAGGTGGGCGTGCAGGTGCTGCGCGAGTGCATCGCCCGTGCCGGCGGGCTGGAGGCGGGCCTGCGCTGGTACGTGGGCGCCGCCAACCTCGAGGACGACGGCGGCTACCTGGGCAAGGTGCTCACCGAACAAGGCCACCTGCAGCGCGTGGCCGGCGGCAAGAGGGTGCCGACGAACACACCGATCGGGCCCGGCAAGGCCGCTCCTGTCGCGCGCGAGGCGCCCGCTTTGCCCGCCAGCGCAGCGACGCCCGCGCCTGACGCGCCGGCCGAGGCACCTGGCCTGGAGGCGTCGGCCGAACAGCTGGCCTGGCTGCGCTGAGCTGCGCTGAGCGCGCCCTGCGCCTGGCCGGAAGGCCTGCGCTGCGCCGGCGCAGTGGCCTGCCCTTACACTGGCGGCCTGCGCAACTGGCGATAGGGCCTTCTGCAGGCCGTGGCCTGCCGCCCGAGGTGGATCACCACCGTGGAGCGCAGCGAGCGGCAAGACGCCGTCGATGTCAGCCGATCGCCTGGGCAGCCCTGCAGCGCTGCGGTTGCCAGCCAACCGCCCGGCGCCGCGACGGGACAGCTTCGAACCTGAAGAGGACTGCCATGTTTGACCGTTCCCAATCCACCGTGGCCCGCGTCGACCCCGAA
>DASQFA010000204.1:0-2396 GCA_035633375.1 Rubrivivax sp. | reverse complement strand
CCATCCGGTCACGGGTTCCGGCGCCGCCCAATCGTTGCGGCCGATTTCCACCCCCGAAGCGTGAGCTCGACGAGGGTTCCTTGTGCTGGCGTCGCGTGCGGGATTCGAACCCGCGTATCCACCTTGAAAGAGTGGTGTCCTCGGCCGTCTAGACGAACGCGACTTGTCTGGTGGTGCCCTCGGCGACGGTTCGAACGCGCGGCCTGCCGCTTACAAGGCGGCTGCTCTGCCTGCTGAGCTACGAGGGCGATGTAGATCCACTTCGGCTGTGCCCAAACGCGAGCATCCCGTCGGATGTGGTGTCTCGCTGCACGTGACCTGGCCAAGGGTCGCGCACATCCCGCACCGCCAACACCATGTCGCGCGGCAACGGAGTGAAAGGACACACCCGAAGTGGAGCGGATGACGAGTCTCGAACTCGTGGCCCCGATCACCCATGACTCATGGCGTGGTCGTGCTCTGCCAACTGAGCTACATCCGCAAAAGTTACGCGGCACTCCATCGGCCAGTACCGAGGTCGCCTCGCAGCAAGTTGTTAAAGAGCGTCCACCGTCGCCGGTGGTGCGATCCATCGATCGCGGGTCTGCGCCGATGCGCAGGCCGGTTGAAGTCAGAAATGAAAAAGGCCCGGATCCTTTCGGAATCCGGGCCTCTGCGTACAGAGCTTGGAGGGTGCGCGTCTACGTGCTGCCCTCTCCCGGATGCATTCGGTCCTCGTTCCGATCAAGCTGCCAGCCACCAAAGGATTGGCCAACTGGGCAACTCGTCGGATAGGCCTGATGCAAGGCGGCGTCGCATGCGCCCAGCGTCCCCATCGCCACGGCGCGCACGAACGCGACCAGACCCTTCATGGGTCGGTTGGTTCTTGTGACGTGCCTGGATTTCACGATGAAGCCTTCTGAGAAAAGTGGTGCTCGATGAGCAGAGGAGGCGGACTGTAAATAGTCTTTACTGTGCGGTCAACCCCCCGCGACAATGTTGTTTGAACTCGTTGCATCGCGCGGACAATAAGTGGCCAACACGACCATCACCAGAAGACAGAACGCACTGGCGCTCTTCCAGGCCTACGCAGAGAAGGCGCTCGCCTCCGGGGCTCCTCCCAAAGGGCTGGAGCAGACTTTCGCGGCGACGTTGCAGGTTTCGCCCAGCATGTGGAGCCAGATCAAGTCATCGCGGCCGATCGGCGACAAGTTGGCCCGGCAGATCGAACAGCACCATGGCAAGCCGACAGGGTGGCTCGACGAAGCTCGCGAAAGCGATTCGGTGGCACCGGCCGAGAAGGCCTTCCTGGACCTCGCGTTGAAGGCTTGGCGCGCCACAAACAGCGCGGGCCGGAAAGCGTTGCGCGAGCAGATGAAGCAGGTCGCAGCCACAAAGGTTTCAAGCTTGCGCTGATCGCCAGTGTCGCTCGGGGCACGCCCAGTCCAGTCACGCCCTTGTGCCGACTTCAGCCTGGTCGCAAGCATGCGCCCAGGCCTTCGACAGGCACTCGCGGCCACGCAGGTGGCCGCTCGGTCCAGTCTCAGCCTTCACACAGCCTCAGGTGGCTCCTGTCGGAAAAAGCACTCCGGCAGCATCGCCTGCTCCAGCATCTCGATGCCCATTGCATCGACACCGCGCTCGGTGAAGAACTCTCGCCATCTGCGCACGACGGCCAACATGCCATCGATCAGCGACCGCGCCTCTTCCGCGCCCAGCCCAAAGGCTTCGCACTGCGACAGCAGGTTGTAGAGGCTGGCGGCCCGTCCGAATCGGCCGACCTCCAGCGCCAGGTCCCGGCGTTCGACGGACACCATCGCCACCGGCAGGATGTCGTAGGCCGGGCTCAAGCGCCAGCCGGCGGTGGTGTGCAGCAGCGCGTGGTTGCGGGGGTGGTCGTCGTTGTTGGTGACCATCGCATTGAAGACCATGCGCCGGTACAGCTCGCGTCGGTCCTCGGCGGGTTTGACCGACCAGCGGCGAAGTTCGTCGGCGAGCAGCGGATACGACCAGCGCTCACGCCCGAGGTAGCCGTCCTCGGCATCGAGCACCGTCAACCCCGACACGAGGCCGTGGCGCACGTACGTCTTGGCCTGGGGGTTCCACTCGCGATCGAAGCGTCCCAGCATGAGCACGTCGCTTGTTCCGACGCGTTCGAGACGGGCCTGGCAAACACGAAGCCCCGCCGCCCGCGCCAGTTCGAGCGTGGCGTACTCGATGCGCTGCACGTTGTGCCGGTCCCCCCGCTCGGGCAGTTTCGCGAGCCAGATTTTTTGCTCGTCCTCGACCGTCACCTTGGGCCTGGCGCCGCCCATGCTGGTGCCGGGTTCGAGCGATTCAAGCACTTCTTCGGGCAGGCGGCCGTCTTCGTCCAGCCTGTGGGCCGCGTCGATCAGCGCTGCGAGCTGATGCGTGCG
>DASQFA010000203.1:0-9109 GCA_035633375.1 Rubrivivax sp. | reverse complement strand
GCCGACCTGCCCAAGGAATCGGGCCGTTTCGACCTGCCCATCGCGCTGGGCATCCTGGCAGCGGCGGGCCACATCGAGGCGGCCGCGCTCGAGCCCTTCGAGTTTGCTGGCGAGCTGTCGCTGGCCGGCGAGCTGCGGCCGGTGCGCGGTGCGCTGGCGCTGGCCATGGCGGTGCGCCGCTGCGGCAGCGCGCGCGCGCTGGTGCTGCCGCTGCCCAGCGCACAGGCCGCGGCCCGCGTCGGCGGACTGGACATCCGCGCCGCCGAGAGCCTGCTGCAGGTGGTGCAATCGCTGCAGCACGGCGAGGCCGCGGTGCCTTTGCCGCGGGCCTTGGCCGTGCCGCAGGAGGCAGCAACGACCGCGGCCGACCTGCGCGACGTGAAGGGCCAGGCCGGTGCCAAACGCGCGCTGGAGATTGCCGCCGCCGGTGGGCACAGCCTGCTCTTCATCGGCCCTCCCGGCACCGGCAAGTCGATGCTGGCGATGCGCCTGGGCGGCATCCTGCCTCCGATGCTGGAGTCCGAGGCGCTGGCCAGCGCAGCGCTGCAAGGGCTGGCCTGGCTGGGTTTCGATGCGCGCAGCTTCGGCCAGCGGCCCTTCAGGGCGCCGCATCATTCCGCCAGCGCGGTGGCCCTGGTCGGTGGCGGCTCACCGCCGCGGCCAGGCGAGATTTCACTGGCCCACGGCGGCGTACTGTTCCTCGACGAGCTTCCGGAGTTTCCCCGCGCCGCGCTGGAGGCGTTGCGCGAGCCGCTGGAAAGCGGGCACATCACCATTTCGCGCGCCGCGCGCCAGGCGGCATTTCCGGCACGCTTCCAGCTCGTGGCGGCGATGAACCCCTGCCCCTGCGGCTACCTCGGCGCCTTCGCCGCCACCGGACGCACCTGCCGCTGCACGCCGGATGCGGTGGCGCGCTATCAGTCCAAGCTCTCGGGCCCGCTGCTCGACCGCATCGACATGCAGGTCGAGGTCAGCGCCGTGAAGGCGGAGATGCTGATGGCCGAGGCCGACGGCGAGGCCTCGGCGCAGGTGGCCTCGCGCGTGGCGGCCGCGCGGCAGCGCCAGCTGCAGCGCCAGGCGATGCCGAATGCGGCAATCGACGCCGGGCGCATCGACGCGCTGTGCGTGCTCGACGATGCCGCCGCACGCTTTGCGCAGACGGCGGCGCAACGCCTGCACTGGTCGGGCCGCAGCCTGCACCGCGCGCTGAAGGTGGCGCGCACCATCGCCGACCTGGCCGGCGCCGAGGCCATCGCCACGCTGCACGTGGCCGAGGCGATGCAGTACCGGCGCTCGCTGACGCAGGCTATGTCATGAAGCCCAGGTTGCGCTTGCCGGCATCGAAGTTGCGCAGGTTCGGAAACACTTCCTGCAGCTGGCCGTCGCTCAGGTTGCCGAACCAGCGCCCGAGCGTGGCGCCGAGCTGATCGACCGAGGTCTCCGGCAGCAGCGCGCCATTGCCCAGCTGGTTGGGGCTGCCATCGAAGTTGTTGTTGTTGGCGTTCTTCGCACCCAGCACCGGGAAGTTGCCATACAGGTCGCCGCCTTTCACCGCGCCGCCCATGACGAAGTGGTGCGCACCCCAGCCGTGGTCGGTGCCGTCGCCGTTGCTGGTGAAGGTGCGGCCGAAGTCGCTGGCGCTGAAGGTGGTGACCGCGTTGCGCGCGCCCATGGCACCAAGCGTGGTGTCGAAGTAACGCAGCGCATGCGCCAGCCTGGCCATCAGGTCGGCGTGGTTTCGGTTCTGCAGATCGTGCGTGTCGAAGCCGCCCATGCTGACGAAGAACACCTGGCGCTTGGCCAGCACGCCCGCGTCGTTGCTGGCGTGGATCATGCGCGCCACGATCTGCAACTGCTGCGCCAGCGAGTTGAAGGACTTGGCGCCTGTCAGCGGGTTGTCGTACTGCAGCTTCGGATCGTTGTTGGCGTTGTAGGTCGCAGGCGCAACTGCTGGTGTGCCAAACAATGCGTCGCCGGCGGGTCGCAGCGCGTTGCGCAGTGCGACCTCGGCGTCCATCGAACGCTTGCCCAGCGTGGCGATGTCGCGCTCGAAGACATGCGTGCCGCGTGTCGCCGAGACGATGCGCTTCATCGCGGCACCGACATCGGCCGAACCGAAGACCCGGTCGTTGCCGTCGGTGCCCATGCGTATGGCGCCGTTGGTGCTGACCTGGTACTGCTGGATCGAATCGCCGGCCAGCCACACCGCGTTGCCCGCGGCCGAGATCGAGGTGAACACCGGTTTGCCGTTGCCCGACGCGAGCAGGTCGCCCATGCGCCCGCCCCAGCCGCGGGTGGCGCCTTCGGGTGCCAGCGCTTGCCAGGTGTTCTGCTGGTCGTTGTGCGAGAACAGGCTGGCCGGCTTGGGGTGCGTGTTCTGGCCGTACTGCGCCTTGCTGGTGGGCATGACCAGCGGGCCGATGTTCGGCAGGATGGCCAGGCGCTTGTCGGTGTCGAACATCGTCTGCAGGCTGCCCATCAGCGGGTGCAGTGCGAAGCTGCGGCTCTGCGCATTCATCGGCGCGATCGGCAGCACGCCGCCCAGCCGCTGCGGCGAGCCGGCCGCGGCGCTGGGAATCGGCGTCGTGCCCGGTGCCAGCAGCGCGATCGAATCCGGCGCCTGGTTGCGCACCGCGTCGTAGTTGGCCCATGACGACGTGTCGGTGGGCAGCACCATGTTGAAGGCATCGTTGCCGCCGAACAGGAACAGGCAGACCAGCGCCTTGTAGTCCGGCGCGGCCTGCGCCGAGGCGCTGCCGAGCGCCGCCAGGTTCAGCGCCAGCGGCGCCGCCACCGGGCCGAGCAAGGCGCCCATCGCGCTGGCATGGCGCAGGAACAGGCGGCGGGTGGCGTTGTGGTGGTTCATCGTGGGGATCCTTGGTTTCTCGCTCATCGGTAGACCTCGGGGCGTCGCCGGCTTCTTGCCTTGCCGCTTGCGTCGACGCAAGCCTCGAGCCGGCGGCCTCGCGGCGCTGCGGCTCTTACTTCTGCACCTGGAACTCAGGCGAGATCACCGCCAGGAAGATCGTGGCGTTGACGCGCGCGCGCTTGGCGCTGTTCACCTGCGCCTGGTTCGACGCGGTGCTGTTCAGCACCGGGATGGCGATCTTCTCGATCGCGCCCTGGATCTCGGTCTTCAGCTCGGCCGGCATGCTGCCGCCCATCAGCTTGGCATTGATGCGCTCGACCAGTGCAGCCGGCTGGTCGGCGAGCGCGACTTCGGCGCTGAAATCGGCCTGCAGGTCGCGCCGGTTCAGGGCCACGCCGTTGACCGTGCCGTTGCCCTGACCCACGCCCGAGACGATGTTGTCGCGCATGAAGTTCACATAGCCCGCGGCGGTGGTCTCGTGCGCGATCTGCAGTTCCGGGACTGCCAGCGCCGAGGCGGCGGCTTCGGTGCCGGGCGGCACGTAGCCGGGACGGTAGAAGTTGAACACCGAAGGCGAGCGCATCGGCGTCTGGCCGAGCGCGCTGCCGGCGTTGTCGGTGTTGCCGACACGGAAGTTGCCGGTATCCGAGGTGAATGCGAAGGCGCGCATGAAGGCCGACAGCTTGAGCACCGGCTCGCGCAGCTTGCCGTCGGTGGCCGACATGCGCCGCGCCTCGGGGTGCATCAGCACCGCCTTCAACATGGCCTTCATGTCGCCGCCGCTGCCCTTGAAGGCCGCGCCGACCGCGGCCACGTACTGCGGGCTGGGATTGCTGGTGACCAGACGCTGGATCAGCTGGCGGCCGATGAAGGGCCCGACGTTCGGGTGCGCGGCCAGTGCATCGAGCGCGGTCGTCAGGCTGGCCTGCGGGCTGGGCCTCGTCTGCACTGCAATGGTGGTGCCGAGGAACTTCTTCTCCTCGACCGAGTGGTACTGCGGATAGCCCTGCATGCTCTTGAAGCTGCGGTCCGGGTCGGAGTTGCCGTTCGCCGAGCCGCCGAAGAAGCAGCTGTTGTCGGGCCATTCGGGGCAGTCCCAGCTCCATCCGGTGAACACCTTGGCCAGGCCGGCGACGTCGGCCGCAGCGTAGGTTTCGAGCGGCTTGCCGCCGCTGCTGCGCGCTGTGCCGTCCGCGTTGAGCTCGACCAGGCCGATGGAGAACAGCTGCATCACCTCGCGTGCAAAGTTTTCGTCGGGCACGCGCCCGGTCCTCGGATCGGCCTTCTGGTTGCGCATGTGCGACAGGTACATGCCCATCAAGGGATGGCGCGACACCGCCTCGAGCAGATCGCGGTAGTTGCCCTGGCTTCTTTCGCCGAGCATGTCCAGCCAGGCGGCCACCGCGCGCGGGTTGGCGGCGACGCCGCTGTCCTGCATCGAGATGACGAAGATCTGCGACAGCGCATACACAAAACGCTGGCGCAGCTGGTCTTCGCCGGTCAGCGCCTGCTTCCAGAAGGATTCGAGCACCTGGTCCTGCCCGGCGCTGCTGGTCGGGGTGACCTGCTTGATGGCGGCGTCTGCCGCCTGCCAGTTGGCGCGGTGCGAGGCGGCCGGCTTGGCCAGCTGTTCGTCGATCCAGGCGCTGTAGCCGATGGCCATGACGCGGTCGATATCGGCATCGGTCGGGCCGAAGGTGGCCTGGGTGAGGAAGCGCGCGGCCTGCTCGCGGCTGGCCGGTTTTTCGACCGCGGCGGCAGGTGGCGTCGCAGGTGTGGATCCTGGAGCCGCACTGGCGCCCGGCGCGGCGGCGCCAGGCGCTGTCGCAGGCGCGGATCCAGGGTCGGCACGGGTGCCCGGCGCGCCGTCGGCGCTGTCGCCTCCGCCGCAGGCTCCCAACAGCAGGCTGGAGCAAAGCGCCAGGCTCACCAGAACCGGCCGCATCAGGCGCACCGCGTCCGAAGAAAGTGCTCGCTGCTTGTTCACATCGATCCCCAAGGTTGCGCCTGCGCGCGATCCGGGCGCGCTCGATGCACGCCTCGCATGGGGCATTCTGTGCAGCGCCGCGGCGGGCGCTGTGTCAGGATGTTCTGATTTCGGGCCTGGGCTTACACGCCGACGCGTCTGACACGATTTCGGCGGCCGCGGCTGCCAATCAAAGCGACGGCGCGAGATGGCGGCGTGCGGCGCCGAGGTCGAAGCCCTGGCGCGCGGCCCAGTCGGCGGCCTGGTCGTCGCCGATGCGCCCGACATTGAAGTACGCCGCCTGCGGATGCGCCAGGTAGAAGCCGCTGACGCTGGCCGCCGGCGTCATGGCCAGGCTGTCGGTCAGGCCCATGCCGATGCTTTCGGCCTGCAACACGCGGAACATGTCACGCTTGACGCTGTGGTCGGGGCAGGCCGGGTAACCCGGCGCCGGGCGGATGCCGCGGTAGGCTTCCTTGATCAGCTCTTCGGTGCTTAACTGCTCGTCGGCCGCATAGCCCCAGAGCTCGGTGCGCACGCGCTGGTGCAGGCGTTCGGCAAAGGCTTCGGCCAGGCGATCCGCCAGCGCCTTGAGCAAGATCGCCGAGTAATCGTCGTGGTCGTCGGTGAACTGCTTTTCCTTCTTCTCGACGCCGAGGCCGGCGGTCACCGCGAACAGGCCGATGTAGTCGGGCTGGCTGCCTTTGGGCGCGATGAAATCGGCCAGGCAGCGGTTCGGGCGCTTGATCTTTTCACCATTCGGGCCGTCGAACACCGGGCGCTCGGTCTGCAGCCGCAGCGGCGACCAGCGCAGCGCCACCTCGTTGCGCGTCTCGTCGGTGTAGACCTCGATGGTGTCGTCGTCCTCCGTGTTGGCGGGCAGCAGCGCGATCACGCCATTGGCCTGCAGCCAGCGGCCTTCGATCAGCCGGTGCAGCAGCCGCTTGCCGTCGCTGAACACGCGCTGCGCCTCGGCGCCGACCACCTCGTCGCGCAGGATCTGCGGGAACGGTCCGGCCAGGTCCCAGGTCTGGAAGAACGGGCCCCAGTCGATGCACTTTGCCAATTCGGCCAGGTCGTAGTTGCGGAACTCCCGCCGGCCGATGAACTTCGGCTTCGGCGGTGTGTAGGCGGCCCAGTCGACCGGCGTCTTGTTGGCCCGCGCAGCGGCCAGGTTGACCAGCGGCGTCACCTTCTTGTTGGCATGCTGCTCGCGCACCTTGGCATAGTCGGCATTCAGCTCGGCCACGTAGCGTGCGGCACGCTCGTCGGACAGCAGTTCGGAGCACACGCCCACGCTGCGCGAGGCGTCGGGCACGTACACCACCGGCCCGTCGTAGTGGTGCGCGATCTTCACTGCGGTGTGCACGCGGCTGGTGGTGGCCCCGCCGATAAGCAGCGGGATCTTCTTCATGCGAAACCAGTCGTCGCGCTGCATTTCGGCGGCCACGTGCTGCATCTCTTCGAGACTCGGCGTGATCAGGCCGCTCAGGCCGATGATGTCGGCGCCTTCGATCTTGGCCTTGGCCAGGATGTCCTGGCACGGCACCATCACACCCATGTTGATGACTTCGAAGTTGTTGCACTGGAGCACGACGGTGACGATGTTCTTGCCGATGTCGTGCACGTCGCCCTTGACGGTGGCGATGACGATCTTGCCCTTGGGCTTGGCCTCGCCGCCGCCGGCGATGAGCAGCTTCTTTTCTTCCTCGATGTAAGGCAGCAGGTGGGCCACCGCCTGCTTCATCACGCGGGCGCTCTTCACCACCTGCGGCAGGAACATCTTGCCCTGGCCGAACAGGTCGCCGACGACGTTCATGCCGGCCATCAGCGGGCCTTCGATCACGTGCAGCGGCCGCCCGCCGCCGGCGCGGATGCCGACCCAGCATTCCTCGGTGTCGGCGACGATGAAGTCGGTGATGCCCTGCACCAGCGCATGGCTCAGCCGCTCGCCTACCGTGCCGGCACGCCAGGCCAGGCGGGCCGAGTCGTCCTTGGCCGCGCCCTTGGCGTTTTCGGCAATCTCCACTAGCCGTTCGCCGGCATCGGCGCGGCGATTCAGCACCACGTCCTCGACACGCTCGCGCAAGGAGGGCTCGAGCTGGTCGTAGACCCCGACCATGCCGGCGTTGACGATGCCCATGTCCATGCCTGCCTGGATGGCGTGGTACAGGAACACGGTGTGGATCGCCTCGCGCACCGGGTCGTTGCCGCGGAAGCTGAAGCTCACGTTGGACACGCCGCCCGAGACCTTGGCGCCCGGCAGGTGCTGCTTGATCCAACGCGTGGCCTCGATGAAGTCGACCGCGTAGTTGTTGTGCTCCTCGATGCCGGTGGCAATGGCGAAGATGTTGGGGTCGAAGATGATGTCCTCGGCAGGGAAGCCCACCTCGTCGACCAGGATGCGGTAGGCGCGCGCGCAGATCTGGATCTTGCGTTCGTAGGTGTCGGCCTGGCCGGTCTCGTCGAAGGCCATCACCACCGCGGCAGCGCCATAGCGGCGCACCAGCTTGGCCTGGTGGCGGAAGGCGTCCTCACCCTCCTTCAAGGAGATCGAGTTGACGATGCCCTTGCCCTGGATGCACTTCAGGCCGGCTTCGATCACCTCCCACTTGGAGCTGTCGATCATGATCGGCACGCGCGCGATCTCGGGTTCGCCGGCGATCAGGTTGAGGAAGCGCACCATCGCCGACTTGCTGTCGAGCATGGCCTCGTCCATGTTGATGTCGATGATCTGCGCGCCGTTTTCCACCTGCTGGCGGGCCACGGCCAGCGCCTGCTCGAACTCGCCGTTCAGGATCATGCGCGCAAAGGCCTTCGAACCGGTGACGTTGGTGCGCTCACCGATGTTGACGAACAGCGCGCCGGCATCGAGGGTCACCGGCTCCAGGCCGGACAACTTCATCGGCAGGACGGGGGGGCGGGGTTCAACGGCGGTATTCATGGGCGGCAGACTCGTCATCGAAGGGCCGGCGGACTCACCGCGGCCTGAAAGGTCGGGTGAGCGCGGTTGACGACAAGCCGGCCCAAGCCTGGCAGCCGGGCGGAAGAGGCTTTCCGCAGGCTGTCGCAGCGCTCCTTGGGAGGCCGGCGCATTGTAGGTGCCGGCACCGCGCCGGCGTGCGCAGTACTGCGCGCTTGGGCGCCCGACGGGCGGAGGTCAGGCGTTGACCAGCTCGCTGAACATCGCCCCATGCCGGCAGCGCGGCTTGTAACGACCCACCCGATCGGCGATCTGCGCGATGTGCTCAGGCGTGGTGCCGCAGCAGCCGCCGGCGATGTTCAGGAAGCCGGCCTGGGCAAAGCCTTCCATCAGCGAACCAGTGACGTCGGGTGTCTCATCGAAGCCGGTCTCGCTCATCGGGTTGGGCAGCCCGGCGTTCGGGTAGCAGCTGATGAAGGTGTCGCCGGCCACCTTGGCCAGCTCTTCGATGTACGGGCGCATCAGCGCCGCGCCGAGCGCGCAGTTCAGGCCCACGGCCAGCGGTTTGGCATGGCGCACCGAATGCCAGAAGGCGCCCACCGTCTGCCCGGACAGGATGCGCCCGGAGGCATCGGTCACCGTGCCGGAGATGATCACCGGCAACCGCTCGCCGGTGTCTTCCATCAACTCGTCCAGCGCGAACAGCGCCGCCTTGGCATTGAGCGTGTCGAAGATCGTTTCCACCAGGAACAGGTCGCAGCCGCCTTCGAGCAGACCGCTGGCCTGTTCGTAGTAGGCCTGGCGCAGCTCGTCGAAAGTGACGTTGCGCGCGGCCGGGTCGTTGACATCGGGGCTGATGCTGGCGGTGCGCGGCGTCGGGCCCAGCGCGCCGGCCACGAAGCGCGGCTTGTCGGGCGTGCTGTACTTGTCGCAGGCGGCGCGGGCCAGCCGGGCCGCGGCCACGTTCATCTCGCGCGCCACCGCCGCCAGGCCGTAGTCGTCCTGGGCCACGGTCGTCGCGCCGAAGGTGTTGGTCTCGATGATGTCGGCACCGGCCGCGAGGTACTGCTCGTGGATCTGCTGGATGACATCGGGGCGGGTGAACTGCAGCAACTCGTTGTTGCCCTTCAGGTCCTTGGGGTGGTCCTTGAAGCGCTCGCCGCGGTAGTCGGCCTCGTCCAGCTTGTAGCGCTGGATCATCGTGCCCATGGCGCCGTCGATGATGACGATGCGCTGCTGCAGCAGCGCCGGCAGGGCCGCGCCGCGGGTGAAGTTGGGGCTGAGAGTGTTCATGGCGCGATTGTAGGAAGGCTATCGATTCCGCGGTGCCGACGGCACATCCATGGCTGGC
>DASQFA010000202.1:0-6933 GCA_035633375.1 Rubrivivax sp. | reverse complement strand
TCTCGGCGTTGTCGACACCGTTTTGCAGGCTCATCAGCAGCGTGGAGGCGTTGACGTAGGGCGCCATCTGCCGCGCCGCGGCCTCGGTATCGCCGGACTTGACGCAGCACAGCACCAGATCGGCGCCGGCCACGGCGGCCGCATCGCTGCTCGCGTCCAGCCGAACGGTGTGCAGCTGCTGCGCCATGTCGAGGCGCAGGCCGTCGCGCTGGATGGCCTGCACATGCACCGGCCGGCCGATCAGCGTGACCGCATGGCCGGCGCGCGCCAGCATCGCACCATAGAAGCTGCCCACGGCGCCGGCACCCATCACCGCCACCTTGCGCAGCGCCGGGGGCTCGCGAGCGACATCGTTCATTTCAGTTCCTCGTGTGCTTGGCTTGGGTCGACGGGTGCATCGGATGTCTGCGGTCTTCTGGGTCGGCACGGCAGTGTAGAACCGCGGCGCCCGGCGCGACGCAAGAGCCATTCGGTGTAACGTCCATCGCTCAAAACTTGAATGCGGATTCGAATTTTCCTATGATGCGCCGACAGCGCCTTGCGCGACGAAGGCCGGCTGCCCTCGAATCATCACCGGACGCACCATGCCCAGAGTCACTTTCATCGAACACAACGGCACGCGCCACGAGGTCGAGGCCACCCGCGGCGTGTCACTGATGCGTGCCGCTGTCGACCACTGCGTGCCCGGCATCGACGCCGACTGCGGCGGCGCCTGTGCCTGCGCCACCTGCCACGTGTACGTACAAGCCGACTGGCTGGCGCGCACCGGCGCACGCACCGAGATGGAGGAAAGCATGCTCAGCTTTGCCGCGGCCACTGCGCCCAATTCGCGCCTGGCCTGCCAGATCGAAATGAGCGACGCGCTCGACGGCATCGTCGTGAGCATGCCCGACGGCCAGCACTGAGCGACAAGGAGAACCCGCGATGACCACCGCAGAACTGCAGCGCGCAGCGCGCGAAGAAGCCTTCTCGATGCCGATCGATCGGATCGACGTGAGCAAGCCGCGCCTGTTCCAGCAAGACACCATCGGCCACTACTTCGCGCGCTTGCGTCGCGACGACCCGGTGCACTTCACCCAGAACGACTTCTACGGCCGCTTCTGGTCGGTGACGAAGTACAAGGACATCATGCACGTGGACACCAGCCACAGCGTCTACGCGTCGGACTGGACGCAGGGCGGCATCGCGCTGTTCAATGCGCCGAACCCCGAGCAGCGGCTGCAGATGTTCATCGCAATGGATCCGCCCAAGCACGACGAGCAACGGCGCGCGGTCAGCCCGATCGTCGCGCCGCTGAACCTGGCGTCGATGGAAGCCACGATCCGCTCGCGCACCGCCAAGGTGCTGGACGAACTGCCGCGCAACCAGGAGTTCAACTGGGTGCAGCGCGTATCGATCGAGCTGACCACGCAGATGCTGGCCACCTTGTTCGACTTTCCCTTCGAGGACCGCAAACTGCTGACCTGGTGGTCGGACGTGGCCACCTCGGTGCCCGAGGTGGACCACCTGGTCGAGTCGCAGGCAGCCAGGCTGGCCGAACTGGGCAAGATGCTGGCGTACTTCACCAAGCTGTGGAACGAGCGCGTCAACGCGCCGCCGAGAAACGACCTGGTATCGATGCTGGCGCACGCACCGGCCACGCGCCACATGAGCCCGCAGGAATACATGGGCAACCTGGCGCTGCTGATCGTCGGCGGCAACGACACCACACGCAACTCGATGACGGGCGGGTTGCTGGCGCTGAGCCAGAACCCCGGCGAATGGGCCAAGTTGCGCGCCAACCCAGGCCTGGTGGAAAGCATGGTGCCGGAGATCATCCGCTGGCAGACGCCGCTGCCGATGATGCGCCGCACCGCGCTGCAGGATGTCGAACTCGGCGGCAAGAAGATCCTGCAGGGCGACAAGGTGGTGATGTGGTACCTATCGGGCAACCGCGACGAGGAAGCCATCGACAACCCCGAGGCCTTCATCATCGACCGCGCCCGGCCGCGCCAACACCTGAGCTTCGGCTTCGGCATCCACCGCTGTGTCGGCAACCGCCTGGCCGAGATGCAGCTCAAGATCCTTTGGGAAGAAATCCTGAAGCGCTTCCCGGTCATCGAGGTCACCGGCCCGCCGAAGCGGCTGCTATCGAACTTCGTGCGCGGCATCAGCGAGTTGCCGGTGCGCATCCCGGGCTGAGGCAGGCCAGGCCGCCTGCTGACTGCAGCCCGAATGCATGCGCAGCGTTGCGCTGCGATCGTGGTTACTCGGGCCTTCAAGCACCCGGGATGCGCCTGACGGCGCAAAGCCGCCGCTCGAGAAACACCGAATTCATTCACCGCAGAGTAACGGAGGACGCAGAGTTGGCGCAGAGGAAATGCAATGGACAAATCTCTTCCAGTATTTCTCTGCGGACCTCTGCGTCCTTCGTTCCTCTGCGGTGAAGGCTGCTTGTATTCGGCCGCTATGCGCCGTGAGCGGTCACCGCTGCGCGACCCTTGCGTCCAGGCAGACTGGACGGCAAAGCCACTCAATCCAGGCGCACCGCGCCCAGGAACACCCGTGTCAACTCCAGCTCCATCTGCCGGTCGGCCAGCGCGATCGGCCCGGGGTCATGCAGCACGGCGTTGACCAGCGTGCCGTAGACCAGTTGCAGCGCCACGCCGACTCGCTGCCGGCGCTGCCGCGGCGCGACACGAAGCATGTGCGCGCCCAGCGCCTGGTGCACGGCATCGGCGAGACGCCTGCCGTAGGCATGCAGTTGCGGCCAGTAGAGCTTCGAGCGCGCGGAATCGAAATGCGCAGCACGGAAGATGCCGCGATGCTCGCGGTGGATGCCCACGATGTGCATCACGATCAGTGCCACCTTGCGCGCGTTCGAGGCGCGAGTCCAGACCTTGCCCGCGAGCATGAGCTGCGTGTCGCTGAGCACCTGCTCGCCCGTGACACGCAGCAGCTCGGCAAACCAGGCATGCTTGTCCTCGAATCGCGAGTAGAACGAACCCACGGACATGCCCGCATCACGCGTCAGCTGCGCCACCGACAGCGTGCCCAGGTCCTGCGCGTCGAGCAGCCGTCTGCCTGCCTGCAGCAGCGCCAGGTGCTTGAGCTGGCTGCGCGACTGTTTGGCGGCAAGCACGCCCCCGGCGATATCGGGCGACAAATGCAGCATCAGAACTTGAACCTTGATTCGGATTTGTCCAGGATGCTATGCAGCCCCGCAGGGGCCGTCAATGCATGACGCCGCCACGCATACCGCCTACACTCCCCGAAAACGCCAAAGGCCCGGCTGCACCATGACCCGCACCTTTCAGCTGCCGGAACCTGCCAGCCTGGCCGAGCGCGAGGCCTTTCTGTCGCTGCAGGCGCGTTTGCCGGGGCTGTTCAAGCACGTCTTCACCGATTGCCGTGCGCCACGCACGGTGGTGGTCTGTCCGGGCATGAGCCTCGAGCCGATGGTGCTGGCCAGGGTCAGCGGCGTGCGCCACTACGAAGAGCGCATGCTGAGCATGCTGATGCTGCTGCGCCTGCCGGCCACGCGCATGATCTTCCTGAGCAGCGAACCGATCCCGCCGAGCGTGATCGATTACTACCTCAGCCTGTTGTCGGGCGTGCCCAGCGGCCATGCACGGGCACGGCTGACCCTGCTGTCCGCGCACGATGCCACGCTGGTCTCGCTGACACGCAAGTTGCTCGACCGGCCACGCCTGCTGGCGCGCGTGCGCCAGGCCATCGGCGACCCGGCGAGCGCCCACCTGTCGGTGTTCAATGCCACCGCCGACGAGGTCTCGCTGGCGGTGGCGCTGGGCATCCCGATGTACGCCTGCGACCCGGCCCTGGCCCACTGGGGCAGCAAGTCGGGCAGCCGCAGGGCGTTTCGCGCCGCGCAGGTGCCGATGCCCGACGGCGCCGAAGACCTGCGCGACCTGGACGACGCGGCCTCGGCACTGGTGGCCCTGCTGGCACGGCAGCCCGGGCTGAAGCGCGCCGTGGTCAAGCTCAACCAGGGGTTTTCGGGCGACGGCAATGCCATCGTCGAGTTGTCCGGCTTCGAGCGCCGGCCGAGCGTGAGCCAGCTGCGTGCGGCGCTGCCGGCGCGTCTGCGACCCGAGGCCGATGGCCTCGACTTCGGCGCCTATGCGGCGCTGTTCCGCCACCAGGGCGGCATCGTCGAGGCCTGGGTCGAAGGCCGCAGTGCGGCTGATGGCGGCGCCGACGGCAAGCGTTCGCCATCGGCGCAATTGCGCATCAATCCGCTGGGCGAGGTCGAACTGATCTCGACGCACGAGCAGGTGCTGGGCGGGCGCACGGGTCAGGTCTTCCTGGGCAGCCGGCTTCCGGCCGATCCGGCCTATGCCATCGCGCTGCACACCATGGCCATGCGCGTCGGTGCCGTGCTGCGCGATCAAGGCGTGATCGGGCGTTTCTCGGTCGATTTCGTCAGCCTGTGCAAGGGGGACACCTGGCAGCACTGGGCCATCGAGATCAACCTGCGCAAGGGCGGCACGACCTTGCCCTATCAGATGCTGCAGTACCTGACCGACGGGCACTACGACACCGCGGATGCGGTCTTTCGCACCCCCTTGGGCCAACCGCGCTGCTACTACGCCACCGACAACCTGGTGAACCCCGACTATCGCCGGCTGGTGCCGCAGGATCTGATCGATCTGCTCGTCGAGCACCGCCTGCACTTCGACGAGACGCGCCAGCAGGGGCTGGTGTTCAACCTGATCGGTGCACTGTCCGAGTACGGCAAACTCGGCCTGGTTTGCATTGCACCGACACCCTCGGCCGCGGATGACCAGTTTGCCGCGGCGCGCGAGTTGCTGGACCGGGAAACACGCTGACACCGGATGCGTGCGCCAGGGCACCTGGCCTGGCCCGTGGCTTCTCTCTAGGCTGCCGGCACCGTGGGCGACACCCAAGCTGCGGGGCCGCTGCGCCGCTAAAGCTCGGCGGAAAGTCACGAGACCGCGTCGGCGCCGGGCACTGTCGGCGGCAATGCGCCAGGCCGTATCGCCCTGCCCGGGTCCATATCGAACAACATGTCGTCGGCAGCCCGAAGGCGCCGGCAGACCTCGCGCCCCATGTTCATCTGGATCAGCGCGAACTGCACGCAATCGTGCTCGAACAGTTCGAGCAGGTCGCCAGGACGGATCTGCATGGCGCGGCAGGTGTCGAGCGCTCGCACCGACGCGCTGCGCGGGTGAAGGTCCATCAACGCCATTTCGCCGAAACAGTCGCCGGCACCGAACTCATGCAGCAAGATTTCCTGCCCCAGCCGGCTTCGCGACACACGCACACGGCCCGACTCGAGCACGAACATGCCCGTGGCATCGTCTCCCTCCTGGAAGAAGTAATCGCCGGCCCGAACAATGACTGCCTGGGCGCGCCACACCAGAAACTCCAGCGCCGTATCGCTGATGGCTCCGAAGATGGGCATGCCTTGAAGCAAGGCGATTCGCTCTGGATGCACGGTGGATCTCCCGGAAGGGGAATGTGTCAATGGTAGACCTGCAAAGTGCCACAACTGCGTTGGCCGCTGGCAGCTGCCCAAGAACGGGGCCCACCCGTCTGCGATGCCGTGCCAGGAAGCAGCGCCGTGCCTGCCGCGCCGCCGCGAAAGCCACCCGGCCAGGGGTCAGCCGATGCGCTCGACGCGGTAGCCCTGCTCGCGCATCGAAGCAAGGATTTCTTCGACATGCGCCGCGCCGCGCGTCTGCACCACCACTTCGATCTGCGCGCGCTCCACCGACAGCGTGGTGAAGGCGCGCTGGTGCTGCACCTCGTCGATGTTGGCGCCCAGCCTGCCGAGCTGGGCGGCCACATCGGCCAGTGAACCCGGCACGTCGCGCACGTCGAAGCTCAAGCGCACCAGACGCCCCGATTTGACCATGCCGCGCTGGATGATCTCGGCCAGCACCAGCGGCTCGATATTGCCGCCGCACAGCACCAGCCCGACCTTGCGGCCGGCGAAGCGCTCGCGCTGCTTCAGCAATGCCGCCAGGCCGACCGCGCCCGCGCCTTCGACCACCGTCTTCTCGATCTCCAGCAGCAACAGGATGGCCTGCTCGATGTCGTCCTCGCCCACCAGCAGCATGTCGTGGACAAGCTCGCGGATCAGCGGCAGCGTCAGCGCCCCGGGTGACTTGACGGCGATGCCGTCGGCGATGGTGGCCTGGCCGCATTCCCGCGCTTCGCCGTGCAGTGCGCTCCACACCGGCGGAAAGCGCTCGGTCTGCACGCCGAAGACCTGGATGTCGGGGCGCAGCGCACGCGCTGCGGTGGCCATGCCGCTGATCAGCCCGCCGCCGCCCACCGCCACCACCAACGTGTCGATGTCAGGCTGCGCGGCCAGCATCTCCAGCGCAATGGTGCCCTGCCCGGCCATGACGTCGATGTCGTCGTAGGGGTGCACCAGCGTCAGCCCGCGTTGCTGCGCCAGCTGCAGGCCGTGCAGCCGCGCATCGTCGAAGGTGTCGCCGGCCGACACCACCTCGGCACCGAAGCGGCGCGTGTTCTCGACCTTGACCGTAGGCGCGAAGCGCGGCATCACGATCGTCGCCGGCACGCCCATGCGCTGCGCGTGGTAGGCCACGCCCTGCGCATGGTTGCCGGCCGACACCGCGAGCACGCCGCGCGTGCGCTCGGCCTCGCTCAGTTGCGCCATCTTGTTGAGCGCGCCGCGCTCCTTGAACGAGGCCGTGAACTGGTGGTTCTCGAACTTGAGGAAGACCTCGCAGCCACACATTGCCGACAGCGTGCGCGAATGCAGACAGGGCGTGTCGACCACCTGATCGCGCAGCCGCTCGGCCGCGGCGCGGATGTCGTCGATGTGCAGCGTGCGCGCCATCGTGCCCTCGGCCGCGCTGACCCCGAAGTGCACGCGGTCCTGGGCGAGAAAGTTGAAGACACCGGTTCTCATGGCACGGGTACTCCAGGAAGGTCGAA
>DASQFA010000201.1:0-1943 GCA_035633375.1 Rubrivivax sp. | reverse complement strand
GATCCTGGCCACGCTGCGCCAGCGCGCCGAAGACAGCTTCGACGACGAGCTGTTCGGCGCGGTCATCACCGTGCCGGCGTATTTCGACGATGCGCAGCGCCAGGCCACCAAGGACGCCGCGCAACTGGCCGGGCTGAACGTTCTGCGCCTGATCAACGAGCCCACCGCGGCGGCCGTGGCCTATGGCCTGGACAATGGCAGCGAGGGCCTGTATGCGGTGTATGACCTGGGCGGCGGCACCTTCGACGTGTCGCTGCTGCGCCTGACGCGCGGTGTCTTCGAGGTCGTGGCCACGGGCGGTGATGCGGCCCTGGGCGGCGATGATTTCGATCATCTGCTGGCCGCCTGGGCGCTGCAGCAGACCGGCCGCACCACCCCCAGCGCGCGTGACAAGAGTGTGCTGGCCATGGCCGCGCGCAGTGCCCGTGAAGCCCTCACCGAACGTGAGCTAGTCGATCTGCATTGCACGCTCGACAGCGGCGCGCTGCGCCTGCCCGTCACGCGCGTTCAGCTCGAGGCGCTGACGCGGCCGCTGCTCGAACGCACGCTCGGCGCCTTGCGCAAGGTGCTGCGCGATGCGCGCGTGCAGCGCGAAGAGGTGATGGGTGTGGTCATGGTCGGCGGTGTCACGCGCATGCCGGCAGTACGCCGCGCGGTGGGCGAGTTCTTTGGCGCGATGGGGCAGGACCGGGTGCTCACCAACGTCAACCCCGACGAGGTCGTGGCGCTGGGCGCGGCCATCCAGGCGAATGCGCTGGCCGGCAATGCCAAGGACGGGCAGTTGCTGCTGCTCGACGTGATCCCCTTGTCCCTGGGCATCGAGACCATGGGTGGGCTGGTCGAGCGCATCGTCGAACGCAACACCACCATTCCGGTGGCCAAGGCGCAGGAGTTCACCACCTACCAGGACGGCCAGACGGCGATGGCCGTGCACGTGCTGCAGGGCGAGCGCGAACTGGTGGCCGACTGCCGCTCGCTGGCGCGCTTCGAACTTCGCGGCATCCCGCCGATGGCCGCCGGTGCGGCGCGCATCCGCGTGACCTTCCAGGTCGACGCCGACGGCCTGCTCAGCGTGTCGGCGCTGGAAACCGGCAGCGGCGTGTCGGCCCACGTGGTGGTCAAGCCGAGCTACGGCCTGGCCGACGAGCAGGTGGCTCAGATGCTGCGCGACAGCTTCACGCATGCCAGTGAGGACATGGATCAGCGCGCCATGCGCGAGGCCAAGGTCGACGCCGACCGGCTGCTGCTGGCCACGCAGTCGGCGCTGTCCGTCGACGGCGACCTGCTGACGCAGGCCGAGCGCGAAGCGGTCGAACTGCAGATGGCCGCGCTGCGCGAGGTGGCGCGGGGCGCTGCACACACCGCCGTCCATGCCGCCGTCGAATCCCTGGCCGAGGCCACCGAGGAGTTCGCGGCGCTGCGCATGAACCGCGGCATCCGCCAGGCGCTGGCCGGGCGCAACATCGAAGACGTCTGAGGGAAGCCCCCGCCGCCATGCCGCACATCCGCATCCTGCCGCACGCCGAGCTGTGCCCGCTGGGCGACGACATCGAGGCCACTTCGGGCACATCGATCTGCGAGGCGCTGCTCGAAAACGGCATCGCCATCGAGCATGCCTGCGACATGAGCTGCGCCTGCACCACCTGCCATGTCATCGTGCGCGAGGGCTTCGGCTCCCTCGGCGAGATGGACGAGAGCGAAGAAGATCTGCTCGATCGCGCCTGGGGCCTGACGCCGCTGTCGCGGCTGTCGTGTCAGGCGGTGCTGTCCGACACCGACGTGACGATCGAGCTGCCCAAGTACACGATCAACCACGCCCGCGAGAACCACTGACACGCGGCCACGCATGAACGTGCTGGGCATCGAGAGTTCGTGCGACGAAACCGGCGTCGCGCTGGTGGCCTTCACCGGCGACCAGTTGCCGCGCCTGTGCGCGAATGCCC
>DASQFA010000200.1:0-2247 GCA_035633375.1 Rubrivivax sp. | reverse complement strand
CCCCCTTCTACAGGAGTCCTGCCCCATGCCACCCACCACACCGATTGCCCGCAGCAAGACCGCCGCCCTCTCCCGCATCGTCGATAGCGTCGGCAAGGGATATGTCCGCTGGACCAGCGGCACCGTCGCCGCCGCCAAGGCCATGCGCCTGGCGAACAAGTTCCACCGCCTCTACGCCGTCGGCGCGACGCCGGCACAGCGGCTGACGCGCAAGGCGCACGGCCTGGCAAATACGCTGCTTGTCCTGTACTGGCCGGCCGACGCCGCCCTCGTTGATTGGCTGCTGCTGGCCACGGCCGGGGATGGCCTTGAACAGGAGGCTTTGCGCCTGGTGACGGACAAGCCGCGGCTGACCTGGCTCGGCTACGAGTTGCTCCGGCATAGTGTGCGCGGAAAGACGAGCTGGACCTGGCGCCGGCCGAAGGAGGAACAGGCCGAGCATTACCTGACGCTGGAACTGCTGAGCGGGCGGCGCAACGAAGCCCGGCTGGCCGGCTTTCTCGCGTGCCTCGCCCACCAGCCGGGCTTTCACGGGGTGCGCAGCCAGACCTGGGCGCTGTTTCAGGCGGCCCAACGCCAGGGCTTTCAAGGTGAGCTGCCCGGGTTGTATTACGTGCAGAAGGTGAGTCACGGCGAGCGGCTTGTTCTCGACCCCGTGAGCTGACCCCGGTGAGGGGCTGTCACGCGAGGGATTCACTGGTTGAGTCACGGCCGCGCGGCGGACTCACCGCGGCGAGCGCGCCACAACGGGGGGTTCCCGCCGGGTGAACGCCCGCGCCAAGGAGCGACGCGGGGTGAAACCGGCCGGTCAGCGCAGATTCACCGGAGAGAGCGCGCCGGCGGCAACGCGTCGCCCTGGCGAGGCCACCGTGTCTGAGCGGTCGCTATACGTAGACTCAACCCCTCTGGAGTCCGCCATGACAGCAAGCACACCCGGTTCAGCATCACTCAAGCTATCGCGCACCAGCGTGATGCTTTACGAGAACGGCTACGAGCGCCTGGCCGACGGCCGGGGCGCATCGACGCAGCGCTACCTGGGGTCGTTCCCGAGGTCGGCGACCGATATCCCGGCAACGTTCGATGTGCTGTTGCGGGAAGCGACCCGCGGGCAGCCCGGGCGCTACCAAAAACTGCTCGAGCGCATCCAGCGCGAGGTGCTCGAACCGGCGCGGTTGAGGAAGGCGGAAGAACAATCGGCTGCGCGGCGCGCCGCGGTCGAGGCGGCACTCGATTACGCGCTCGACGCTATCACCAGCATCCAGCCCCAGGAAATCGACGCCGCGCTGGCCGCGACCGTGGCCGCGCTGCTCGCCCAGGCACGTCGGTTGCAGCCCGGCCCGCCGGCGGCCGACAGCGAGGATGAACTGCCAGTGTTCTGAGCCCGCGCCACAGCCAGCGCTGCGCATCAGGGGAAGAATTCCTGTATCGCCCCCCACGGCTCACGTGGCTTGGCCCGAATGGACAGCAGGCGATACGGCATTTCAACGTAATCGGGGTCGTACTGGCCGACGCCCTTGCGCTGGGCGGGTGGAATGCTGCAATCGCAATTGGCCGGGGATGTGTTCAGGGAGTGATGCAGCCGGCAGATGATCGGGCGCGCCGCGTAGACAGTGCATCTGCCTTCGTTGAGAAACGGACAGGCTTGGCCGTAGAAGCGGAGAGCCGCAAGCAACGCGTGATCGTGTGATCTGAACCTCACGGGAACGGCAGGTCGGCCACTGGCGTCGGCAAGGCGCTCTGCTTCATGCTGGAAAATCATCGTTGGCATCGAACAGCAGTAGCTGCAGCCGGTTCGGCAGGCGGTATGCGGCTGGACGGCTGCATTGACCCGGTCGGCAAGTTCGATCAGCCGCTGGCGTTTTGCACCGACCGTGGCGTTCATTTGCATGATTCGCTGCGTGTCGCGGGCGATGCTGTCGGGCGACATCCACGGGTTGCTGTGGACGATGGCGGCGAGTTTGGCGGGGATTTCCAGCTCATCCAGCTCGATGAGCGGCGGCTGACCTGGGTGCGGTGACGGAGGGTTGGTTTCCGAATCGGAATCGTTGGTGAGGTTCTCAGACATGGCATGCTCCATTGGTGGTTGGAGTCGCCACCCGCTTCCAATCGGGTGGGCGACCGAAACGAGGGTTGGAAGACCGATGGAGCACCGGCGAGCACGAGGCTCCCCTCGCCCGGCCGCCCGCAGGCATGCCAGACGACGATCACTGTTGCCATGGCTACAGCGATTCGTCACTCCAAGTTCGG
>DASQFA010000199.1:0-2159 GCA_035633375.1 Rubrivivax sp. | reverse complement strand
CCGCTGGCCTGGCTCGACCGCAAGCGGCTGGCGCTGCTGACGCGCAGCGACTGGGTCGAGGCGCTGAAGCTCGCCATGGTGGGCAACATCGTCTACTACCTTTTCCTGGCCAGCGCCATCCAGCGCGCCGGCGGGCCCTTGCCGACGATGATCATCGGCACCTTGCCGGTGGTCATCGCGATCAGCTCGAACCTGCGCGATGCGCGGCGTGACGGCAAGCTGCCGTGGCTGCGGCTGCTGCCCTCGCTGTGCCTCATCGCCGCAGGCATCGCGTTGGTCAACCATGTCGAGATCGACCACCTCAAAAGCGATGCGAACGCCGATGTCGGCCGCTTTGCACTGGGCGCACTGCTGGCGGTGGGCGCGGTCGCCTGCTGGACCTGGTACCCGCTGCGCAATGCAGACTGGCTGCGCGCCCACGCCGACCGGCCGCCCGGCACCTGGGCCACGGCGCAGGGCATCGCCACGCTGCCGCTGGCCTTGCTCGGCTACCTCGGCTGGTGGGGCTGGAGCGCGGTGAGCGGCGATGCCTTCCCGATGCCATTCGGCCCGCGGCCCGCCGAGTTCGTGGCGCTGATGTTTGTTGTCGGCCTGCTCGCCTCATGGCTCGGCACGCTGTGCTGGAACGAGGCCAGCCAGCGCCTGCCGACCACGTTGGCAGGGCAGTTGATCGTGTTCGAGACGCTCTCGGCGCTGGCTTATGCCTTCATGTTGCGCGGGCGCATGCCCGAGCCGCAGACCTTGGCCGGCATCGCGCTGCTCGTGGCCGGCGTGCTGTGGGCGCTGCGCGTGCGCCCCGAGCCGGCAGTGGTGCACGGCGCCTGACACTGAATTGCGTTCAAACGCTTAGACGGCATTGGCTGCACGCGGCAGCGTCGAGATGTGGCGCGGTGGCAGTAGGTGCGGTTTTTCCGGTTGCCGCCCTCTTCGTCTGGCAGCGGTGGTGGCGGTGCTGTTGCTGCGCATGAACGTCTGGCGGCCGTACGAGCTTCCCGGCCTGGCGCGGCTTCGTCACTGCCGCATTGCATCGCTTAGCGTCGAACACCACACTAGTCGGCCATCGCTTCGTCGAGCACTTCGACCCAATGGCGCACCGGCGTGGTGGTGCCGCTTTGCAGGTGTTGGATGCAGCCGATGTTGGCACTGACGATGGCTTGTGCCTCGAGCGGCTCCAGCTGGCCCAGTTTGCGGTCGCGCAGCTGGTTGGCCAGCTTGGGCTGCAGCACGCTGTAGGTGCCGGCCGAGCCGCAGCACAGGTGGCTTTCGCCAGTCGCCAGGCTGACTTCGAAGCCGAGTGCGTTGAGGTGCGTTTCGACACCGCCGCGCAGTTGCTGGCCATGCTGCAAGGTGCAAGGGGGGTGAAACGCAAGGCGTACCACGCGCCGCGCGGGTGCGGATGCCGCACCCCCTGCCCGCTCTGCCGCCACGCGCGGCAGGGCCAGCTTCGGCCTGAGCAGCGGCACCAGCTCGGGCAGCAGCTCGCTCAGGTCGCGCGTCAGTGCGCTGACACGCGTGGCGCGCTCGGCGTAGTCGGCATCGTGCGCCAGCGCATGGCCGTAGTCCTTGACGGCCACGCCGCAGCCCGACGCGTTCATGACGATGGCCTCCACCTTGCCCACCGAGGTCAGGCCCTCGACCAGCGGCCACCAGGCGTCGATGTTGCGGCGCATGTCGGCCAGGCCGCCGTCGATGTCGTTCAAGTGCGTGCGCAGCGCGCCGCAGCAGCCGGCGTCGTCGGCCACCAGCGTCTGGATGCCGGCGGCGTCGAGCACGCGCGCCGTGGCACTGTTGATGTTGGGCATCATGGCCGGCTGCACGCAGCCCAGCAGCAGCAGCACCTTGCGCGGGTGCTCGCGCTTCGGCCACAGCCTGGCGCGTGCACCGCCCGGGGCCGGCACCTTGTGCTTCAGCGACGCCGGCAGCAGCGGCCGCAGGGCCTGGCCGAGCTTCATCGCCGGGCCGAACAGCGGCGAAGTCAGCCCTTCCTTGAGCAGCCAGCGCACGGCCTTCTCGCCAGCGGGGCGCTCGACACGGTCTTCGACGATCTTGCGGCCGATGTCCACCAGATGGCCGTACTCCACGCCGCTGGGGCAGGTGGTCTCGCAGTTGCGGCAGGTCAGGCAGCGGTCCAGGTGCAGCTGCGTGCTGCGCGTCACCGG
>DASQFA010000198.1:0-20604 GCA_035633375.1 Rubrivivax sp. | reverse complement strand
GCTGCAGACTCACCACGCGGACGGCGCACCGCCCTGACGGGCGGCCTTGACCCGTGCGGCGATCCAATCGCTGATGTCGGACTCGATCCAGCCCACGGCGCGCAGGCCGAGGTGCACGGGCTTGGGGAAGTCGCCGTCCTTGATGTACTGGTAGAGCGTGCTGCGCGACAGGCCGGTGCGTTGTTCGACTTGCGGACGACGCAAGATCGCCGGCGCGTGGTGAATGTTCTCTTGCATGTTCGTCATCTCCTGGATGTCAATGGACGATCGTCGGGCTTGGCATCACACGCCCGCGGCATGTGGCGGCCCTGCTCAGAAGAGACGGATTTCCGCGGGAAAGTGTCGGAACGGCGAGTACGGCGCTGGACGATCGGCAGTCCAAATGCCCATCATCTTGGCCGTGAGCTGGTCAGACCTCTGGTACCTGACGCGTCAATCGCATGGTTTGGGGCCGACCGTCATCGGTCGAGCGCTGGTGAACCCAGTTCCTCGCCAAAGTCCGAGCTCAGAAAGCAGGAATTCGCAGAGGCCCTGCTGGTGTCGCCAGCAGACGCAATCTCGAAGGTCCGGTTACCTCGCGGAAGTAAAGGCGCCCCGAAGGCCCGACGCTTTGTCCCGTGGGCTTCACACGCCACCGTTGCCGGCGAGGCATGCACAGGCAAGTTGCTGCCGACTGAGCCGGCAGTCTTCCGTGCTGGTGACTAGCGGCAGCGTGCTCCGTTGGCCTGCCGCACGTCTTTCCTAGTACTTCGCTGCGCGATCGAACCTCCGCCGGCGTCTACACCCGAGGCCTGGGGATCTACACCGTTCGAGGGCGCGCTGCAACTGGCACTGACCGGCGGCCGACACGGTTTTGAAGTGGATCGGTGGGCTTTCTAAGCCGATTTACTCCACAGGAGGCTGCGCTACGGCACCTGTACGGCACCCAAATGGCCACAGCTGTCTGAAAAGTTAGTTGTCGCTCACCGGATAAACTTTGTTTTTATTGGCTCCCCGACCTGGGCTCGAACCAGGGACCTACGGATTAACAGTTCCGGCGCTCTACGCGCGCCTTCGGCTTGGCTTCCGGATCTTGCGACAACTTTGGCGTCCGTTCGCGCAACTCATCAAGATAGTCGGCCCATCGCTGCATCAGTTCGCGACGCTGATCCAGGAACTGCGTGCGGTTGTATGCCCGGCCGAGCGGATCCGACACCGCATGCGCTTGCTGGGCATCGATCACGCGCGCATCGACTCCAAGGCGCTCCTCAGCCATTGTGCGAGCACTGGCGCGGAACCCATGCGCCCGGTGCTCGGTCGCGTCGAAGCCCATCGCAGACAACGCGGCATTGAGCGTGTTTTCGCTGATGGGCTTGCTGTGATCACGCATGCCGGGGAAAAGCAGAGCGCTGTGCCCAGTGATCGGTTGTAGTTCGCGCAGAACCTGCACGGCTTGACGACTCAGCGGCACGACATGTGGCGGACCGCTCTCCTTGTCCGCCCTTATGCGCTTCATGCGCTCTGCCGGCACCGCCCAAGTCGCGGCGTCGAGGTCGAACTCTTCCCAACGTGCGCCGCGCAGTTCCTGGCCTGGACGAAGGAACACCAGAGCCGCCAGCTTCAGGGCATAGCGCACCTGCGGAGTACCGCGGTGCCCGTAGCCGTCTATCGCGCGCAACAGTTCTCCGAAACGATCCGGGTCGATGATCGCCGCGAAATGCTTGGTGGCGTGCTGCTTCAGCGCGCCCACCAGATCACGTGCTGCATCGCGCGTTGCCGATCCTTCTGCAATCGCAAAGCGGAACACGAGGGAGCAGGTCTCGCGCACTCGATGCGCCGTCTCGACCACACCGCGAGCCTCACAGCGCCGCAGTACCTGCAACAACTCGGGCGGCTCGATTTCACCGACCGGCCGCATGCCTAGATGCGGAAACACCTCGGTCTCGAGGCGTCTGAGAACTTTATTCGAGTATGTTGGCGCCCAGCGGTCGAGGTGGGTCGCATGCCAGCGACGCGCTACGGCCTCGAAGCTGCCGGGCAATGGCTCACCTGCTGCGACCATGGCTTGAACGACCGCGTGCTCATGCCGCGTAGATTTATCAACCTTGCGATGGTTGCTCGGGTCGTCACCTAGAGCGATGAGCACGCGAGCGGCCTCGCGCTTCTTACGCGCCTCCGCCAGCGTTACAGCAGGATACACGCCCAGTGATAGGAGCTTCTCGCGTCCGCCGATGCGGTACTTCAAGCGCCAGTAGCGAGTTCCGTTGGGCCGAAGCTCCAGGTACATGCCGCCCCCGTCCGACAGCATCACAGGCTTGTCGGCCGGTCTTGCCTTGCGAATCGCGGTATCGGTCAGCTTGTCCGTCGGCACGAGTCGGTTCCACGAGTGTGAGCCGCCTGTCCTGGGGGTAACTTTTCGGGGCTGCCGCCCCCAAACGACGACTTACCCCCAAATGTACCCCCAGTTTGGGGTGGCTTCAAGTGGCCGTTCGTGGACGGTCGTGGACGGTCGTGGACAAAGAAAAGCCCTAAGTCGTTGACTACTTGAGGATTTTCGGCTCTCGGTGGACCTTGATGGACCTTGATGGACCCTGACTTGGTGGAGACGAGGAGGATCGAACTCCTGACCTTCGCATTGCGAACGCGACGCTCTCCCAGCTGAGCTACGCCCCCAAACCCGCTTAAATTCTATCATCGTGCCTGTTCTGTTCCTGGTGTCGCGCGGGTGCCCGCGAGGCCCGCGTCGCCGCCATTCCAATTAAAGGAAGCCCTTCATGTCCCGTGTCGACCCTGCCTGGCTGAATGCGCAATACAACAATCGCGAGCGGGTGCCCGAGCATGCGCAGTTCCTCGGCCACTGGGCCGAGGCTTCCACGCTCAGCCGGTCGAAAAGCGACTGCAGGCTCGACCTGCGCTACGGCCCCGGGCCGTTCGAGAGCCTGGATCTGTTCACGACGCCTCGTGCTGACGCTCCGGTCCTGGTGTTCATCCACGGCGGCTATTGGCGCGCCTTGGACAAGAGCGACTTCTCGTTCGTCGCGCCGGCCTTCACCCATGCCGGTGCGATGGTGGTGGTGCCGAACTACGCGCTGTGCCCGGCGGTGAGCATCGAGCAGATCACCTGGCAAATGGTGCACGCGCTGCAATGGGTGTGGCGCAATGCGGCGGCGCACGGCGGCGACCCGCAGCGCATCGTCGTGGCCGGCCATTCGGCTGGCGGCCACCTTGCAACGATGATGCTCAGCTGCCGCTGGAAGCAGGTGGCCGACGATCTGCCGAGCCAACTGGTCGGCGGTGCGCTGGCAGTTTCCGGCGTCTACGACCTCGAGCCGCTGCGCCACACGCCTTTCCTGCAGACCGACCTGCAGCTCAGCCCGGTTGCCGTGAAGCGCCTGAGTCCGGCATTCTTTCCGCGGCCGAAGGGCAAGCTGTATGCCGTGGTGGGGGCCGCCGAAAGCGAAGAGTTCCTGCGCCAGAACCAGTTGATTCGCGACGTCTGGGGCCCCACGGCGGTGCCGGTGTGCGAAACCGTGCCGGGCATGAACCATTTCAACGTGCTCGAAAGCCTGGTCGACCCGGCCGGGCGACTGCACGACCTGACATTGCGACTGCTGGGCCTGCGCTGACCCGAGCGGCGTGGCATCGCTTGATGCTATCGCCGGCATTGAAGCTTAGTATTGGCGCACGCGCCGTCGATTGGTTAGCGTTTGTTTTCCCGTCGCGTTGCGACGGGCCGTTCATCAACCAGGAGAGTGAGATGGGCTTGAAAGGATCGAAGACCGAACAAAACCTGAAGGACGCCTTTGCCGGCGAGTCCCAGGCCAACCGCCGTTACCTGTACTTCGCGAACAAGGCCGACATCGAAGGCCAGAACGACGTGGCTGCGCTGTTCCGCTCCACCGCCGAGGGCGAGACCGGCCATGCACACGGCCACCTCGAGTTCCTCGAGGCCGTGGGCGATCCGGCCACCGGCCTGCCCATCGGCTCGAGCCGCCTCAACCTGGCGGCCGCCGTGGCCGGCGAAACGCACGAGTACACCGACATGTACCCGGGCATGGCCAAGACCGCGCGCGCCGAGGGCCACGACGAGATCGCTGACTGGTTCGAGACGCTCGCCAAGGCCGAGCGCTCGCACGCCAACCGCTACCAGAAGGCGCTGGACGCGCTGGTCGACTGAAGCCCCGCTGAAGCCGCGCGACCGGTCCCGCAAGGCGCCGGTCGGCCTTCGCTGTAGCGACACGGCAAGATCGGCCGAGCTGGCGGCGCGGCAGCCAAGAACAAGGGGCCGCGCGCCCCTTGTTCGTTTGGCTCCGCCCTCACATCGCTTTGCGATATGAGTCTCCACCGAAGCGCACTGCGCTTTCGCAACGACAACCTCGTGAGGACCCGATGCGCGAAGGCAATCTCGAAGCCCCGACCCGCCACCCCATCGACTGGAAGAATCCGGAGTTCTACGAAGAGGCCTCGGCCTTCAAGGAGATGGAGCGTGTGTTCGACATCTGCCATGGCTGCCGCCGCTGCGTGAGCCTGTGCCAGAGCTTCCCGAACCTGTTCGACCTGGTCGATGCCACTGCGGACGGCGAAGTGCACGGCGTCAACAAGGCCGACTACTGGAAGGTGGTGGACCAGTGCTACCTGTGCGACCTGTGCTACATGACCAAGTGCCCGTACACGCCGCCGCACGCCTGGAACCTGGATTTCCCGCACCTGATGCTGCGCGCCAAGGCCATCAAGTTCAAGCAGGGTGGGGTCAAGGGTGGCGAGAAGTTCCTCGCCAGCACCGACGTGCACGGCCAGTTTGCCGGCATCCCCGTCGTCGTGCAGGTGGTGAATGCGGTGAACAAGACGAAGTTCGCGCGCAAGCAGATGGATAGGATGCTCGGCGTGCACCCCGATGCCTGGATGCCCGGGCTGGCCACGCAGCGCTTCCGCTGGGGCGCTGCCAAGTCGCCGTCCACGGTGGTCACGAACGGCCAGCGCACGCCGGGCAAGGTGGCGATATTCTCCACCTGTTTCGTCAACTACAACGAGCCCGGCATCGGCCACGACCTGCTCAAGCTGCTGGCGCACAACGACATCCCCTATGTCATCGTCGACAAGGAAAAGTGCTGCGGCATGCCCAAGCTGGAGCTGGGCGACCTGGACTCGGTGGCCGAGCACAAGGCCGCCAACATGCCGGTGCTGGCGCGCTATGCGAAGGAGGGCTACGCGATCGTCAGCGCCGTGCCCAGCTGCACGCTGATGTTCAAGCAGGAGCTGCCGCTGATGTTCCCCGACTGCGCCGACACGCAGGCGGTGAAGGAGGCCATGTTCGACCCCTTCGAGTACCTGGTCGCGCGCCACAAGGACGGGCTGCTCAAGCTCGACTTCAAGGCCGCGCTGGGCAAGGTCAGCTACCACATCCCCTGCCACGGCCGGGTGCAGAACATCGGCAAGAAGACCGAGGAGATGTTCAAGCTCATTGGCACCAAGGTCGAGGTCAAGCTCAACACGGTGGAGCGCTGTTCCGGCCATGCCGGCACCTATGGCGTGAAGACGCCCACGCACCCGGTGGCGATGAAGATCGGCAAGCCGGTGTTCAAGGCCATGGCCAAGGACGAGCCCGATCACATCGGCAGCGATTGCCCGATGGCCGGGCATCACATTGCGCAGGGCATGCAGCAGGCGGGCACTCC
Source organism: Rubrivivax sp. (assembly GCA_035633375.1). Classification (GTDB taxonomy): domain Bacteria; phylum Pseudomonadota; class Gammaproteobacteria; order Burkholderiales; family Burkholderiaceae_C; genus Rubrivivax. Next base: position 14,950 of record DASQFA010000198.1, on the reverse strand, counting down.
GGCCAAGGCGGTGTCGCACCCCTTGAGCCTGATGCGCCTGGCTTACGGATTGGAGTGAACACCATGACCATCACCCGCGACAGCCTGATGACGCTGGAGGCGTACTCGAAGTACCGCAAGGCGAACAAGCCGCAGATCATTGGCCACCGCCGCCTGCGCAGTGTGCAGCTGGGCGAACACATCAACCTGCAGTTCGAGGACGAGCAGACCGTGCGCTACCAGATCCAAGAGATGCTGCGCATCGAGAAGCTGTTCGAAGACGAGGCCATCCAGAGCGAGATCGACGCCTATGCGCCGCTGGTGCCCGATGGCAACAACTGGAAGGCCACGATGCTGATCGAGTACCCCGATCCGCACGAGCGCAAGCGCGAGCTGGCGCGGCTGATCGGCGTCGAGGACCGGCTTTTCGTCGAAGTCGAAGGCCATGCGCGCGTGTATGCCATCGCCGACGAAGACCTCGACCGCGAGAACGAAGAGAAGACCTCCGCCGTGCACTTCGTGCGCTTCGAATTCACGCCCACCGCCAGGCAAGCCGTGCGGGCCGGTGCCGCGGTTCGCCTGGGCTGCGACCATCGCAACTACCCGGCACATATGGGCATCCCCGCCGAGACTCTGGCCAGCCTGGCAGGCGACCTGGCCGCGTAGCCCGCGCCTGGTGCATCGGTGCGTGGCACGAATGTCGTGCGGATCGCACGACCAGCCCCACGTTCTTGGCAGACACACCCATTCAGGGGATGACTGCGGAGTGCACAAGATGAAAAATTGCTGTCACGCGCCGCGGGCATTATGTCGGGATCGGCGTGTCGCAGCAGGCGCGCCTGCACGGAGAACCGGCCATGCCGCAGACCTTCAATGTCGGATGCAGATCGCTGTTTGTCACGGTGACCGCCTGGGTCTTCATCGTGCTGGCGGCCCTGGCCAGCATCTCCGCGCTGCTGCAGAACGCGGCCGTCGCCTCATTCCTGCCGGGCCTGACCGTGGTCGGCAACGTGCAGCCGCTGCCGCTGCTCACCGGCCTGTTGCTCGGCTACCTGCCCTGGGTGGTGGGCGCCGGTTTGCTGATGTCGCTGGCCACGCTGGCCTGCGCGGTGGGCTTGCTGGTACGCCTGGAATGGGCGCGCCGCTTTTTCATCGCACTGCTGGTACTTGCGATCGTGGCCAATGTCGCCGGCCTGTGGCTGCAGCAGGAGATGCTGCAATCGCTGGTGAGCAGCACGCTCAGCCACTCGCCGCTGCCGCCGCTGGCGGCCGACGTGTTCGGCGGCTTCGTCACCGCCGCGCGTGTCATGGCGGTGGGCTTGACGCTGGGTGCTTGCCTGCTGCTGGTGTGGATTATCCGCCGGCTGATGTCGCCGTCGGTGCGCCAGGAGTTCGCCTGAGTTTCGACAGGGCCAGCGCCGCGCGGCGCTGAGCACCTGGCCAGTTCAGCCGTGGCCCGCCCGGGCTTGAGCGCCGCCGGGCTGCCCTGTGGCCGATGTGTGGCTTATGCTGCGCGCATGAGCAAGCACCACACCTACATCGTCACCGGCGCATCGCGCGGCCTGGGCCTGGCCATGGCGCGGCAACTGCGTGGCCAGGGCCATCGGTTGCTGACCCTTTCGCGGCACCCCAATGCCGAGCTCGACGGCCCCGGCGTCGAACAATGGGCTGTCGATCTGGCCCGGCCGGCGCATGCGGCAGCGCAGTTGTCTGCCTGGGTGGCGGCGCTTCCGCGCGGCGAAATTGCTTCGCTCAGCCTGATCAACAACGCTGCCGGGCTGGCCGCGCTGGCGCCGCTGGGTGACATCGAGGCCGACGACCTGAGCGCGGCGCTGCGTGTCGGCCTAGAGGCGCCGATGCTGCTGGCATCCGCCTTCCTGCGCGCCAGCGCCGACCTGTCTGTGCCGCGCAGGGTGCTGAACATCTCCTCCGGCCTGGGGCGCTTCGCGATGGCCGGCAGCGCGGTGTATTGCGCGGCCAAGGCGGGGCTGGACCACCTGAGCCGGGCCGTGGCACTGGAAGAAGCGGCGCGGCCGAATGGTGCGAAGATCGTCTCGCTGGCGCCGGGCGTGGTCGATACCGACATGCAACTGCAACTGCGCAGCGCCGACCCCGCGGCCTTTGCCGACGCCGCGCGTTTTGCCAGCATGAAGGCCGAAGGGCGGCTGGACAGCGCCGAGTCGGCTGCAGCCAAGGTGCTGGCCTGGCTGGCGTCGGCGGGCTTCGGCAGCCACCCGATAGGCGACGTGCGCGAGCCGATCCAGGCCTGAGCGCGGCGCCGCAGCGGTGCGCCGGGGGCCGCGACGCTCAAGGACGCGCTGGCGCCGCGATCACCGATTTCGGCCTGCGGCGAGTGGCAAAGTCGACGAAGCCGTCGAGCCCTTTGCGCGCGATGGCGTCGAAACACTGGTCGGTCACGTCCTGCCGCTATGCGCCGCTTGCAGTCGTCGGATGATGTGCTGCACTTCGATGTTTGAACCTCAAGCCTCGTGGGCCGGTCAGTGCAGGCCGAGTTCCCAGGTCTCGCCGACCAGGTCGTGGCCAAAGCTGTGGTGTGCTTCGCGGGCCACCAGGCGGTAGCCGGCCTTGAGGTAGATGCCGCGCGCCGCCAACAGCAGGCTGTGGGTCCACAGCCGAATGCGCTTGTAGCCGGCCTGGCGCGCGAAGCGCTCGCACTCGTTCACCAGCGCCACGCCCAGGCCCAGGCCGCGCGCGCACGGCTCCACCAGCAGCATGCGCAGCTGCGCCGTGCCGGGCTCGACGGCCTGGGTGTCGCCGTCGCGGGCCTGCACCAGGAAGACGCTGCCGATGCGCTGGCCGGCGCGCTCGGCGATCCAGCAGGCCTCGTGCCGGGCGTCGAAGTCTTCGACGAAGCCTGCGGCGATGTGCGCCACCAGCGCCTCGAAGCGCATGTCCCAGCCGTACTCCTGTGCATACAGCGCGCCGTGCCGCGACACCACCCAGCCGATGTCGCCGGGGCGCGGGCTGCGCAGCATGAAGGCGCTGGTTCTTGCGCGCCCGCCGAGCAGTGTCTCGATCTGCGCCATCGCCGCCAGCAGTGCCTGCTGCTGCGCCTCGCCCAGCGGGGCGAGCAGGGCGGACACCTGCTGCTGCGAGCGGCGATCCAGCGGCGCAAAGGCACGCCGGCCGGCCGCGCTGATCGACAGCTGCGTGCGGCGCGCGTCGGCCTTCGAGCGGCTGGCCTTGAGCAGGCCGCGTTGCCTGAAGCCGCGCAACAGCCGGCTCAGGTAGCCGGCATCGAGATCGAGCGTGCGCGCCAGCGCGCTGGCGGTGGTCTCGCCCGCATGCGCCAGCTCCCACAGCAGGCGCGATTCGGCCAGCGAGAACTGGGTCTCGAGCAGGCCTTCGTGCAGCACGCCGATGCGGCGCGTGTAGAAGCGGTTGAACTCGCGCAGTGCGGCGACGCGGGCTTCGAGGGTGGACATGGCGGCAGGCTCCGGTTGAGCTCATTGTCAAGTTGATACTTGCTTTTGGCAACCAAATGAGCCGGTTCGATGGATGGCAGGGACGGATCACAGGGCTTGCCCAAACAACTGTATAAAAGTACAGTTGTCAAATGGACCTTCTCCCCCCTGCCGCCTTGCTGGCCGCTCCCGAAACCCTGCACCCAGCGCTGTGGCGTGCCCACCAGCTGGGCCGCCAGCGCGAGGCCGCCGTGGGCAGCGGTTTTGCCGCGCTCGATGCCCAGTTGCCCGGCGGCGGCTGGCCGCGCCAGGTGCTCACCGAGCTGCTGCTGCCGCACCCGGGGGTGGGTGAGATGCGCCTGCTCGCCCCGGCGCTGGCCGGCATCGCCGCGGCCGAGGCGCCCGCACCGCGCAGCGTGATGCTGTTCGCGCCGCCGGCACCGCTGTGCGGCTGGGCCCTGGCGCAGCTGGGCGTCGATGCGCAGCAGTTGCTCGTCATCCACGGGCGCGACGGCGCGCATGGCGCACGCCACCTGCTGGCCAGTGCCGACCTGCTGTGGGCGCTGGAGCAGGCGCTGAAGAGCGGCCAGGTCGGAGCGGTGCTGGCCTGGCTGCCCACGCGCTTGCGCGCCGATGCGCTGCGCCGGCTGCAGCTGGCGGCGCAAGCGCACGACGGGCCGGTGTTCCTGCTGCGCGACATCGAGGCACGCCTCAAGCCCAGCCCGGCGCCGCTGCGCCTGGCGTTGCACAGCGCCGGCATCGACGAGCTGGCGTTGCGCGTGCTCAAGCGTCGCGGTCCGGCTCTGACCCAGGCCCTGCGGCTGGCGCTGCCGCCCGTACTGGCCCCCGCGCTGCGTGCGCGCGCCGATGCGGCGCGCCTGGCCGCCGAGGCCACCGCGCGGGCGCGGGCGGGTCCTGCCGTGGGTGGCGCGCCCGGGGCGACCAGCGCGGCCACCGCAGGGCTGCCGCTGGCGCCGGCGGCAGGCGGCGGCGCGGCGCCGCTGTCCTTAGCCGGCTGAGCGGCGGCACGAAAGGGCCGAGGTGTCGGCTGCGTCATGCTGTGGATCGCCCTGCACCTGCCGGCCTTGTCGCTGGAATCCTTCGCCGCCACGCTGGGTGCGGTGCGGCATGCGCTGCCGCTGGCGCTGCTCGATGCCCAGCGCATCGCGGCCGTCAACCGCGTGGCGCTGCAGCTCGGCGTCAAGCCCGGGTTGAAGCGCGCCACGGCATTGGCGCTGGCACCGCAGCTGTGCTTGGGCCAGGCCGATGCGGCGCGCGATGCGCAGGCGCTGCATGCGCTGGCGCATGCCGCGCTGGCCTTCACGCCGATGGTCACGCTCGCGGCTGAAGCCGCGCTGCCTTGCGTGCTGCTCGAGGTGCAGGGCAGCCTGCGTTACTTCGGCGGCCTGCCGGCGCTGCAGCAGCGCCTGCGCGCCGCACTGGCGCCGCTGGGTTTCAGCTTGCGCATGGCCAGCGCGCCCACCGCACTGGGTGCGGCGCTGCTCGCGCGCTGGCGCGGCGGCTTCGAACTCGGCGCGCATGTCGACCACCTGGGCACGCTGCAGGAGCGGCTCGACGACGCGCCGGTGTGGCTGCTCGGCCCGGGGCGCGAGCATGGGGGCACGCTGCAGGGCATGGGCCTGCGCACGCTGGGTGAGTTGCGCCGGCTGCCGCGCACGGGGCTGGCGCGGCGCTTCGGCGAGGCGCTGCTCACCGAGCTGGACCGCGCGCGCGGCGAAGCCCCCGATCCGCGCGAGGCCATCGTGCCGGCGCCCACCTTCGAAGCCCGGCTCGAGCTTTACGAGCGCGCCGACAGCACCGAGCAGGTGCTGCAGGGCGCCCAGGTGCTGCTGGTGCGGCTGCTGGCCTGGGCGCAGGCACAGCACGCGCGCATCGGCAGCTTCACGCTGGCCATGCGCCATGACCGCTGCCGCGGCGACACCGCAACGCCCGCGCACACCGAACTGCCGATCGCGCTGGCCGAAGCCTCGAACGACATCCAGCAGCTGCAGTGGCTGCTGCGTGAACGCCTGGGCCGTTTGCCCCTGCCCGCGCCGACGCTCGAGTTGCGCCTGCGTTGCAGCCAGCTGCAGCACAGCGCCGCGCCGAACGGCGAGCTCTTTCCCAGCGCCGCCAGCGCGCAGCAAGGGCTGGTGCGGCTGATCGAGCGGCTGCAGGCGCGGCTCGGGCCCGAGCAGGTGCAGCAGCCGGTGCTGTGCGAGGACCATCGCCCCGAGCGCGGCACCGCCTGGCAGCCGGCGCTGCCTGATGCGGGAGCGCGCGCCGGCGCAAGGGCGCGCAGCGCGGGTGCCGAACGCGGCGTGGCCGGGCTGGCGCTGGCCGGGCTTGGGCGGGCTGCCGGCACGCGCACGCCTCTGGTGGCCGGCGCTGCGAGCCCGGTGCCCGCCGCCGCGTCGCCGCTGACGCGCCCGGTGTGGCTGCTGCCGCAGCCGCTGGCCCTGCCCGAACGGCAATCGCGCCCGCTGCTCGACGGCCGGCCGCTGCAGTTGCTGGCCGGGCCCGAGCGCATCGAGTGCGGCTGGTGGGACGGCGCACCCGCGGCGCGCGACTACTTCATCGCCCAGGTGCACGACGGCGCGCTGGTGTGGGTCTATCGCGCGCGCCTGCCGCTGGCGCAGCCGGCCGGCGAGGGCTGGTTCCTGCACGGGCGCTTTGGCTGAGCCCCGCGGCTGAAGCTGCGCTCGCCTGGTGGCCTCCTCGTTGACCCCGACGGGCAGTGGTCTTGCCCGCCCTGGTGCATCACTTGCAGACAAGGAGGCATCGCGGGCGCTTGCCAGCGGCTCGTCCACACCGCCAGGCCGATGACCCGCGCACCGCCGATGACGAAGCCGATGTGCTGCGCCGCCGCCTCGCCGATGGCAGACACGAGCAGCCAGGTGCGCAAGATGCCGTGCAGCGTTTCGACGGCGGCGATCAGCAGCCACACCGCCAGCGCGCGCATCCAGAATGCAGGCCCCGCGACTTTCATGGAAACTCCCGTGCTGCCGCGCATTGCAGCGCCGCACGCGACCATGCGCATTGACGAAGGACAGCCGATGATCGATCTCCACACTCGACGACGAGGCGCGCAAGGCATTGTTCGGCCAGACCGCGCAGACGCTGCGCGATGCCATGCAAAGCCCGCCTGAAACCCAACGCTTGAACGAGAACCCGCCCATGATCGAATTCTTCTTCGACTGCAGCAGCCCCTGGACCTATCTCGCCTTCCACAACATCCAGCCGCTGGCGGCCGAAGCCAAGATGCCGGTGCGCTGGCGGCCGATCCTGGTGGGCGGTGTGTTCAACAGCGTCAACCCGAGCGTGTATGCCTCGCGCGAGAAGCCCGTGCCGGCCAAGCGCGACTACATGCTCAAGGACCTGCAGGACTGGGCCCGCTGCAGCCGCTTGAAGATCGTGATGCCGCCCAAGGTGTTCCCGGTGAACAGTGTCAAGGCCATGCGCGGCTGCCTCTGGCTCGAGCCGCAGGGCGGGTTGGTGCCCTTTGCCACGGCGGTGTTCGAAGCCTACTGGGGCCGCGACGAGGACATCTCGCAAGACGCCGTGCTGGCCGGCATCTGCCGGCGCTGCGGCATCGATGCCGCAGCCTTCCAGTCGGGCATCGCCGAGCCGGCGGTGAAAGAGCAGCTCAAGGCCAACACGGACGAGCTGATCCGCCGCGGCGGCTTCGGCTCGCCGACGATCTTCGTCAACGGCGACGACATGTATTTCGGCAACGACCGCCTGCCTCTGGTGCGCCAGGCGCTTGATGCCACCGCGGCCGCGTACCTGGGCGCCGCCGCCCCAGACGCCTGAGCGGCCCGACCGGCGATCCGGCAGGCGCCGTGTGCGCCCGCGCCGGGCGCGCCCACAGGAACCGTCATCAACCCGCGTTACCATGCGCGCCGCGGTCGGTTTGGCATCGAAGCGACCGCGCACACACAAACCGAGGAGGAACTTGAAGTGAACCTTAGCAATAAACTGGCTGCCGAATTCATCGGCACTTTCTGGCTCGTGCTGGGCGGTTGCGGCAGCGCCGTGCTTGCCGCAGCTTTCCCGCAGGTCGGCATTGGCTTGCTGGGCGTGTCGTTCGCGTTCGGCCTGACGGTGCTGACCATGGCCTATGCCATCGGCCACATCTCGGGCTGCCACCTGAACCCGGCGGTGTCGGTGGGGCTGGTCGTCGGCGGGCGCTTTCCCGCAAGCGAACTGGTGCCGTACATCGTGGCCCAGGTGCTTGGCGCAACGCTGGCGGCATTCTTGCTGTATTTCATCGCCAGCGGCCAGGCCGGCTTCACGCTCGCGGCCAACAGCCTGGCGGTGAACGGCTTCGGTGATTTGTCGCCCGGCAAGTACTCGATGGGCGCTGGCTTCGTGACCGAGGTGGTGATGACGGCGGTGTTCCTGTTTGTCATCCTCGGCGCGACCGACAAGCGTGGACATGCGGTGTCGGCCGGCCTGGCCATCGGCCTGTGCTTGACCTTGATCCACCTGATCTCGATCCCGGTGACCAACACCTCGGTCAACCCGGCGCGCAGCACCGGGCCGGCGGTGGCCTTGCTGGTGAACGGCGGTTTCGGGCAGGCGCTGAGCCAGCTGTGGCTGTTCTGGGTGGCACCGATCATCGGCGCCGTCGTGGGCGCCTTGGCCTACAAGAGCGTGGGCGGTCGCGGCGCCACCTGAGCTGCGCGTGATGTGCGGCGCGCCGGGCGGTGCCACGGCGCGCGCGCATGCACACAACACGCAGCCGCCACCGCGCAATCAACGGACGCATCAGGACGCATCGATGAAACTCGAGACCATCGCCGTGCACGGCGGCCAAAAGCCCGACCCCACCACCAAGGCGGTGGCGGTGCCGATCTACCAGACGGTGGCCTACGCCTTCGACGACACCCAGCATGGCGCCGACCTGTTCGACCTGAAGGTCGCGGGCAACATCTACACGCGCATCATGAACCCGACCACGGCCGTGCTCGAGCAGCGCCTGGCCGAGCTGGAAGGCGGCATCGGCGCACTGGCCGTGGCCTCGGGCATGGCAGCCATCAGCTATGCCATCCAGACCATCACCGAGACCGGCGACAACATCGTCAGCGCCAGCACGCTGTACGGCGGCACCTACAACCTGTTTGCGCACACCTTCCCGCAGCTGGGCATTCAGACGCGCTTCGCCGACTACCGCCAGCCCGATGCCTTCGAGCCGCTGATCGATGCGCGCACCAAGGCCATCTTCTGCGAATCGATCGGCAACCCGCTGGGCAACATCACCGACATCGCGGCGCTGGCCGCCATCGCGCACCGCCACGGCATCCCGCTGATCGTCGACAACACCGTGCCCAGCCCGGCGCTGTGCCGGCCCTTCGAGCATGGCGCCGACATCGTGGTGCATTCGCTCACCAAGTACTGCGGCGGCCACGGCAACAGCATCGGCGGGGCGATCGTCGATTCGGGCAAGTTCCCATGGGCCCAGCACAAGGAGCGCTTCAAGCGGCTGAACGAGCCCGATGTCAGCTACCACGGCGTGGTCTACACCGAGGCGCTGGGCCCGGCCGCCTACATCGGCCGCGCGCGCGTGGTGCCGCTGCGCAACATGGGCGCGGCGCTGTCGCCGATGAACGCCTTCCTGATCCTGCAGGGCATCGAGACGCTGGCACTGCGCATGGACCGCATCTGCGACAACACGCTGAAGATCGCCGCCTACCTGAAGAAACATGCGAAGGTGGGCTGGGTCAACTATGCCGGGCTGAGCGACCACGCCGACCATGCGCTGGTGAAGAAAACCATGGGCGGGCGCGCCAGCGGCATCGTCAGCTTCGGTGTGCAGGGTGGGCGCGACGGCGGCGCGCGTTTCCAGGACGCGCTGAAGCTGTTCACGCGGCTGGTGAACATCGGCGACGCGCGCTCGCTGGCCTGCCACCCGGCCAGCACTACGCACCGCCAGCTCGGCGCGGACGAACTCGCCAAGGCAGGCGTCAGCGTCGACATGGTGCGGCTGTCGGTGGGCATCGAGCATGTCGATGACCTGCTGGAAGACCTGGAGCAGGCACTCGGCGCGGTCTGACCGCGTTCGCGTTCGATCGGCCAGGGACTCGATCGACGCGCGCCAGGCTGCGGCGTTTGCGTCCGCCCGCTTTGCGGCGCGCCAAGGCACGTGGCAGCAAAGCCGGCGTGGGGTGGCCGGCGGGCAGCGCGCAGCCCCTTCCCATTTTCTGCGCCGGCCACTCCCGCACCGCCTTCGCAGGCCGCGGCTGTGGTCCTCGGGGGCCGGAGAAAAGCGCCTGACTTGCGCAGCCGGTCCTTTGTGGGGCGCCTTCGGTTGGCGAACGGTCCGGCACCTCCGCGCGGGGACCACATTCGCCATGCAGGCCAGGCTACTTCGGCGCCTGGTAGCCGATGCCGCCGGCCTTCTTCATCGCCTCGGTCGCTTCGCTCATGCTGAGCAAGGGCGTGGTCCGAAACGCGCCCATCGCGCCGCTGGCGCCGATGGCCATCGCAAACGCGGCGGTCGAAACCGCATCGGGCATCTCGACGATGGCGACGATGTCGAACTCACCGAACGACAGCCACATGCCGTGCAGCTTGCCCCCCATCTTCTCGATCAACGGTCGCACCGCGGCCGCACGGTCCTGCGGATGGCTGACCATCGCGCCGTAAGCCGCTGCGCCGTAGGAGGCTTGAACCAGGTAATGGGACATGATGTGTACTCCGGTAAAACGCGGAAAACCCGCCTGAAGGATGCTACGCCGGCGCATGCCGAACGCAACAGTGACTCAGTGCGGGCGCCGTTCGGGCCACCAGAACTGGCCCTTGCGCAACCGCTGGCGCGGGGCCCGAATCTCGCGATCCGAAGTGCAGTACCGGGCGTGTCCCGCAAGCGCGGCAGAATCCCGACTCACGCCGCTGCCGCTTCACGACACTGCCCATGCGCTTGCTTCAATACAGGGACCTCGACCTGCGTCGGGTCAAGCCGGCCTTCGCCAAGCTGCGCGCCGCCATCGAAGGTGGTGACTTCAAGAGCCCCGATGTCAAGAAGCTGCACAGCGGCAACTACTACCGCGCCAAGCTCGACCACAGCAACCGCTTGCTTCTGCAGTTCGCGCGCCACGATGGCGAGACGGTGTGCCTGGCTCTCGAGGTCATCGAGAACCACGCCTACGACAAGTCGCGCTTCCTGCGCGGCGCGCCGGTCGACGAAGCCAAGATAGAGCGCGAGCCGGCCATCGAGCCGGCCCTCGACCCAGCGCGCTACGCCGCCGAGGCCGTGCCGCTGCGCTGGCTGCACGCCACCCGCGCCGAGTTCGAACTGCTCGACAAGCCCATCGTCTTCGACGACGCCCAGGAAGCCGTGCGGCGAGCGCCGGCGCCGGTGGTGCTGGTCGGCTCGGCCGGCTCGGGCAAGACGGCCGTCACGCTGGCCAAACTGCGTGAAGCCCAGGGCCGGGTGCTCTACGTCACCCAGTCGGCCTACCTGGCGCAGTCGGCGCGCGCCCTGTACGACGCCCACGGTTACGACAACCCGGCACAGGAAGCCGAGTTCCTGAGCTACCGCGAGTTCCTGGAAACGCTGCAGGTGCCGAAGGGCCGCGAGCTCGGCTTCAACGCCTTTCGCGGCTGGTTCGATCGGCATCGCGACGCCGCCAGGGCGCTGGGTGACATCGATGCCCACGCCCTGTTCGAGGAGTTCCGCGGCGTCATCGGCGCCCAGCCCACAGGGCCGCTGAGCCTGCACGACTACCTGGCACTCGGCGCGCGGCAGAGCCTGCTGGCCCCCGCCGCGCGCGAAGCCGCGCACACCCTGTTCGGCCGCTACCGGCAGTGGTTGTCAGATACCGGCCTGTTCGACCTGAACCTCGTCGCGCACGAGTGGCGGCCGCTGGCACAGGCCACCTACGACTTCATCGTCATCGACGAGGTGCAAGACCTCACCGGCGTGCAGCTCGCGCTCGTGCTGGCCTGCCTCAAGGCGCCGGGCCAGTTTCTGCTGTGCGGCGACTCAAACCAGATCGTCCACCCGAACTTCTTTTCCTGGGCGGCCGTCAAGACCATGTTCTGGCAGGGCCTGGCCGGCCAGGCCGCACAACGCCAACAGCTGCAGGTGCTGCAGGCGAATTTCCGCAACACCCGGGCGGTGACGCAGTTGGCCAACGCGCTGCTGAAGATCAAGCAGGCGCGCTTCGGTTCGATCGACCGCGAGAGCAACTTCCTGGTGCACAGTAGCTCGGGCGAGGCGGGCGACGTGACGCTGATCCAGGCGAAGAACACCGCACTCGAGCGGCTTGACGCCGCCACTCGCGCGTCGGTGCGGCACGCGGTGATCGTGCTGCGCGACGAAGACAAGCCCGCGGCGAGAGCGCAGTTCCACACGCCACTGGTCTTCTCGGTGCATGAGGCCAAAGGGCTGGAGTACCCGCATGTGCTGTTGCTGGGCATCGTCTCGGGCCAGCGCGCGGCCTATGCCGAGGTCTGCGACGGTGTCACCGCGCAGGACCTCGAACGAGCCGACCTCGACTACCGGCGGGCCAGGGACAAGAGCGACAAGGCGCTCGAGCTGTACAAGTTCTATGTCAACGCTTTGTATGTGGCGATGACACGGGCCGTGGAGAGCCTGACGATCGTCGAATCCGACATCGGCCATCCGCTGCTGGAGCTGCTCGGCCTGAAGGTCGGCGAAGCCCAAGCCTCGCCGGCGCAGGCATCCACCAAGGAAGAATGGGCGCAGGAGGCACGCAAGCTCGAGATGCAGGGCAAGGAAGAACAGGCCCGCGCCATCCGCGACGCCTTCCTGCAGACCAAGCCGGTGCCGTGGACGCCGTGGAGTCGCCCCTTCATCGAAGACCTGGCACCCAAGGCGCTGGAGCGCAACAACCCGAGTGCCAAACAGAAGCAGGCGCTGCTGGACTATGCGCTCTGGCATGGTCAGCAAGCCTGGGTGGAACAGCTCGCGCGCGTCAACTTCCAGCCGGCACGCAGCCTGGCGCCCGAGGGCGACTTCGGCTGGATCGGCGAATCGGCCATGCTGGGTGCGCACCCGCCCGATTGGAAGAAGCAGAAGGAACTGTCGTTGCGCGCGGTTAGCGCATTGCGGCAGCGTCACCTTCAGGCCTATGCGGCGAAGAACTTCAAGGACATCCTGCGGCTGTGTGACGCGCATGGCGTCGACCATCCGACGCCGGTGGGCGGCACACCATTGATGCTGGCCGCGCGCGCCGGCAACGCTGCGCTGGTGGACGCGCTGCTGGCCAAGGGCGCGGATCCTGGCGCCGAAGACGAATTTGGGCATAGCGCGTGGCAGCATGCCGTCAACCGCGCGATGGATGACTCCGCCTTCGCCAGGTCGGCGCTGGCGCAACTGTTCGAGCGCATCGCGCCGGCGGGCATCGACGTGCAGGTCGATGGCCGGCTGGTGCGCGTCGAGCATCATCAAGGCGAGTATTGGGTGCTCACGCTGATGCTGGCCGGGCTGAAGACGCAATGGTCGCACTGCGCGGCAAGGTCTCACCCGGCCTGGAAGTACGGGCAGGGCTTCTTCGCCGAGCAATTGCACCAGGCGCTGGAGAGCCTGCCGATTCACCTTTGGAAGGACATCCGGCGCAAGCGCAGCTACGTCAACCAGGTGCTGGCGCGCGCCGAGGTCGACAGCAGCTACAAGCCGGCGCGCAAGCTTTGGGCGCGCACGCGCAACGGGCACTACCTGCCCAACCCTGGCATGCAGCTGCGCCGCGGCGAAGGCTGGCGGCCGGTGTACGACGCGCTGGCCCTGGACTGGGTCGATCGAGGCAGCGGCAACGAGAGCCCGTACCGCACGCGGCCGGCTGCAGCGGTGGCGCGATGGGTCGATCGATTGGCGGGCGTGGCCGACGAGTTCTCCTGAAGGCTGAAGGCAAGGCAGACCCGCAGCCGGGCCATTCCTCCTCAAGTCCCCCTGATTTCGGCCGAAACTCAGTCTGGCGGCATGGCCCGGACCGGATGGTTTGCGCATCAGTTGTGCGGCGAGACTCTTCGCCCTGCACTTGGCCGCCACACCGCCGTGGATCAGGGGAATCGACATGCACACCCAAGCTCAACTCGAGGCGACGGCGCCCGGCGACCACTTGGCAACTGCTGTCGAGCGCCGCTCCGAGCGGGAAGTACGCATGCGCTTCGAAGAGGCCTGCGTCTTGCTGGCGCCCTTCTACGACCCGGCCAAGCAGTGGGGCAAGCTGCCGTTCAACCTCTTGGCGATGCGGGCTCTGCGCGAGCGATTCGATGACCTGAGCAGCGCAGAGCTCATGGTCATGTTGAGCGGCATCAGGACTCTGCACGAAAAGCGAAGAACGCCGGCGCCGTTTTGCCGAACGCAATAGCCACTGCCTGCGCGGCCGGCTTGCGTGCAGGCGAAGCGCGTTGGGGGGCTGCGCAGCCGCCGTGCACGCGGTGGGTGCACAGCGCCGTTGCGGGTGCGCCGGCAGCATCAGCGCGTTGCGCGCACACGCCGTACCCGCCCCCGGGCCCGCGCAGTCGGCTCGCCTTCCAACCCCGCCCGAGCGCGCCGCCCGCTACGCTGCCGTCAAGGCGCGATCACGGCGATCGACGCACCGACACCGTCGCGCGCGGTGCTGCCGCTGGCGTCGAGGTTGTCGCGCCGCGGCACGTCGAAGTTCGACACGTAGGCACGATCGCCCACGAAGGCGATGGCCGACGGGAATTCCAGCGGCCCGGCGCTGGCGTTGCGTGCGATCGGCTGCACGGCGCCGGCGGGCGTGACCGCCACCACCGCGTTGATCTCGTTGGAAGCCACCCACAGCCGGCCCGCTCGGTCGAAGGCCATGCCGTCGGCGCCTTCGAGCAACACGTTCTGCACCAGCAGAACCGGCGCTGCCCCCTTGCCGTCGGCACCCATGGCTACCTTCCAGAGTGCGCCGCGCGCGGTGTCGGCGATGTGCAGCACGCCCTGGGCGTCGAATGCCAGGCCGTTGGCCACGATTTGCTGCAAGGTCTTGCCGTCGGGCAGCGTGCGCACGAACTTCTCGATCTGCACGGCCGGCTGCGCGGCCCCGCCGCCGGCCGCGACGCGGAAGACGACACCGCTGGCGCCGCCAGCAACGAACAGGTTGCCCTGCCGATCGAAGGCGATGCCATTGGCACCGGCTGTGCCTGTGGCCCAGGTCTGCGCCAGGCCAGGCTTGGACGGGTTCAGCTCGGCGGCGCGCACGCGCATCACCTCGGCAAACGGGCCGGCGGCGACGAACAGATCGCCCTGCGCATCGAAGGCCAGTCCTGAAGGGTCGGCATTCACACGCCTGCCCTGGATGTCGCGTGCCTCGATGCGGGCGACGACCACCGGGGCCGGCGCCTTGGGGTCGACGCGCAGGATGTTCCCGGTCACCCGGTCGGCCACGTAAAGCATGCCGTTGCGGTCGGCGGCGATGCTCTCGACGACTACCGTTCGGTCGACACTGGCCGGGTCGAGGTCGACCAGGATGGAAACGCTCGGGTTCTTCGGCGGCGCGCTGGCGCAACCGACCAGAACAAGCGCCAGGGCGGCAGCCAATGGGAGTTTCATGTATCGACTC
>DASQFA010000197.1:0-5041 GCA_035633375.1 Rubrivivax sp. | reverse complement strand
TCCTGGTCGGTGACGTCCCCGCCCCGCACGAAGAGCAGGCGCTGCTGCAGGGTCTGCGCGAGCACGGCTTCGTCGAGGGCCGCAATCTGATCGTCGAACGCGGCTACGCCGATGGGCGCGTGCAGCAGGTACCGGGCATCGCGCGCGACTTTGCAGCGCTGAAGCTGGATGCGGTGATCGCCACCTGCACGCCGACCACACGCGCGGCGCTGCAGGCCTTTGGCGCTTCGGCCACGTCGACGCCCATCATCATGGCAGCCGTCGCCGACCCCGTGGGCCAGCGTCTGATCGCCAGCCTCGCCCGGCCTGGCGCCAATGTCACCGGCCGATCCAGCCAGGCCGAGGACCTGATTCCCAAGAAGCTGGAGCTTTTCGCCCGTGTGCTGGGCAAACCCACGACGGTGGCCGTGCTCGTCGACAGCAACAGCGCGGTGCATCCGCGCATGTTCGACGCGCTCGTACCGGTCGCGCGGCAATTGAAGCTCGAGCTCGTGAAGGTCGAGGCGGGCAGACGGCCCAGCGATGTGCCACTGGCCGCGGCATTCGAGACGGCAGTGCGGCAGAACGTAGGCGCGGTGTTCGTGCTGCCCGACGAACCGTACTTCTTCGCCAAACGCGCGGAGATCGTGGCACTGGCGGCAAAGCACCGTCTGCCAGCCTTCTACGGCCTGCGGGAATTCGTCGATGCGGGCGGCCTGATGAGTTACGGCGAGAGCATGACCGAGTCCTACCGCAGCCTTGCGGACTACATCAGCAAGATCGCGGCGGGCGCGCAACCCGGCGATCTGCCGGTCGCCCAACCGACGCAGTTCGAGCTGGTGCTCAACATGAAGACCGCCAAGGCCTTGGGTGTTTCCATCCCCCAGTCGGTCCTGCTCAGCGCGAACGAGCTGATCCAGTAGCGTGGCCAATCGGCGCTGCGCGTGCCGGCAGGGTGCGAGCAGCCTGTCGGATCAGGCGTTGTAGTTCAGCCGCAGGCCCGGCGTCGGCCAGCCGTCGATGGCGATCAGCCGTCCGCTGCCCGACAGCGTGACGTACAGCGTGCGCAAGTCGCGCCCGCCGAAGCACAGGTTGGTGACGAAGCGTTCGCCCAGCGACAGGTGGTGGTACTTCTTGCCGTCGGGCGAGATCACACTGATACCGCCGTGCATCAGCGTGGCCACGTGCACGTTGCCGTGCGCGTCGACGGCCATCGAGTCGAAGCGCTGGAAATACCCGCCGGGCGAGGCCACCAGCATGCGAGCGCCTTGCGGCGACGGCCACGGGTGCTTGCGTACCTGTCCCGGCGCCGTGATGTCGAAGGCCCAGAGGCGCGCGCCGGCGGTTTCGGCGTAGTACAGCGTGCGGCCATCGGGCGACAAGGCCACGCCGTTGGGCGTGAGTACCGGGCGCGCGATGATGCGCGGTGCGCCGCCGTCGCCTGGCGCGTGGAACACGCCGCCGTGGTCCATCTCGTCGGCGCGCACCTTGCCGAGATCGGTGAAATAGAAACCGCCGTGGATGTCGAAGACGATGTCGTTCGGCCCGCGCAGGCCGATGCCGTCGACGGCGTCGAACAGCCGCTCGAAGCGGCCGGTGGCCAGGTTGACGCGCTCGATGCGCCCGCCGGCATAGTCCCGCGCCTGCGCGATCGGGCGGAAGCAGCCATCGGCCTCGGTGGTGTATTCGAAGCCGCCGTTGTTGCACACATAGACCGCGCCGTCCGGGCCGATGGCCGCGCCGTTGGGCCCGCCTCCCATCTGCGACACGACATGGATGCGACCGTCGGGCGTGACGAGGCTGAGCGTGCCGCGTGCGATCTCGACCAGCAGCACCGAGCCATCGTCCATGGCGATCGGGCCTTCGGGGAACTGCAGGCCGCTGGCGATGTGGCGGATCTTCATGGGGTCTCCGTTTCGAAGGTCAGCTGATAGGCAACCGCATTCGCGCAACGTCCAGCCAGCCATGGCAGCCAACGCCCACACGCCGTGACCCGTCCCGATGGTCACTTGGATTGGTCCGATGACCGACCCCTCGCGCTATCATTCGAATCGGCCCGGATAAAGGCATTGGCGCAGCGACATCATGTCCAAGAATGTATGTTTCATGACTCCCACATTCGCAGGCGACTTCGATCGTTTTGTACTGCTGCGTGAATCGATAGTTGCCTTCGGTGGAGGTCACATCAAACACTATGCGCTCGTCGATACGGAAGACGAGCCCGGCCTCAATGCGCTGAACTTGCCAGGCGTTGTTGCGGTCACGACGTCATCGTTGTTGACGCCAGAAGCAGAAGACCTGCGGCTTCGCTACAAGCGCAGTGGCGGTCGCCACTGGAAGAGAATCAAACGCAGCGTGAACAAGCGTTTCGGATGCTTCAGTGATGCTCGCTATTTCGGTTGGCAAGTGCAGCAGGTCTTGAAGTTGCAAGCTCCAACCGTCTTGGCTGAGGATGTTTTCGTGGCGTTTGATTCGGATATCGTGGTCACGGCGCCGATTGACGATTCTCAGTTCGTGCGTGGCGGACGCGCGGTGTTGTATGAGCGCGAAATCAGGATCGAAGCAGACAAGCTTCCCAACAAATGGTTTGTCACGGCGTGTAATTTGCTGCGCGTGCCGGCGCCAAGTAATGCAGGGGACTTTGTCTACGATTACGTTGCGCAGCCCTTCGTGTTCGAAAGGCAGACCTGCATCGCCCTGCAGGATTGGTTGGTCAATCATTATCGACAACCGTGGCATGAAACCCTTTTTGGGTTGAAGCTCGGCGCTTGGTCCGAGTTCATGATCTATGGGCTGTTCGTTCGTGTCAATCAGAAATACGACGGGGTCGTCGTGGAAATCGCCAACCAAAACAACCTTTGGCTGAAGACCGAAGAGCAGCGCAGGAATGCTCGGGAAATCATTCGTGGTGTATTCGATGACCCGGCGAAGCGGTATCTGGTACTACAGGCTGACCACCATGAGGTCTGGCCCGTATCGCGCTTTCGCGACATCATTCGCGCCGAACTCGCCAGAGTCGCAAAGCCTGGTGCAGCCCCTGTCGAGTTGCGCAGTTGAGGCATGGCCACACCGACACCGATGCCGCGTGCACCGTGGCGCATGGTGTGCCTAGGCTGGCAGCACGCATCTTCAGCCCGCTGCGCTGAAGTGCAAACGCGTGCACTCGGCCGGCCTGCACGTCCGCCGCCCTCCGATCGAGGAGTTCCTCTTCGACGCTTAGGCGTGCAAAGCCGGGACGGCAAGCCTTTGCGTCCTCAGGCAGCTCGTCGCAGAGCTCCTCGCCGGCTTGCAGCGTGAAGGCGTTGCGCAGGCACGTCTTCACGTCTTCACGTCCTCACGTCCTCAAGCCGCCCGTCGCAGAGCTCCAGTCCTGCCCTGCAGCGCAAGAACGTGCGCGGGCACGTTCTTGCGTCCTCAGGCAGCCTCGGGCACCAGGAAATCTCGGCTGATGCCGCCGCCCAGATCACCCACGCGCGACAAGAACTGCGTCAGGTAGGCGTGCAGCCCGGTGGACAGGATCTCGTCGATGCGGCCGTACGCCAGGTCGGCCTGCAGCCGGCCGGCGCGGCGCAGCGTCTCGCCGCTTTGCTGATTGGCCACCAGCTTCAGGTTGGCCAACAGCTCGTTGACGCAGGCCGCCAGCGAACGCGGCATGTCGGGGCGCAGGATCAGCAACTCGGCCACCAGCTCGGGGCGAATCACGTTGCGGTACACCTTGCGATAGATCTCGAAGCCCGACACCGAGCGCAGGATCGCGCTCCAATGATAGAAGTCCACCTCGTGGGGCTCCTTCGCGTTGCCGTTGCCGAAGTACTCTCCGGCCAGGGCGTGGAACTTGACGTCGAGCAGCCGCGCGGTGTTGTCGCCGCGTTCGAGGAAGGTGCCGATGCGCAGGAAGTGCAATGAATCGTCCTGCAGCATCGTGCCCACCGTCACGCCGCGCGACAGGTGCGAACGGAACTTGACCCATTCGAAGAAGTTGCCCGGATCGCGCTGGTAGGCGCCTTCGCGCAGCAGGCGGTTGAACTCGAGCCAAGTCTGGTTCTGCGTTTCCCAGACCTCGGTGGTGAGCGTGCCACGCACCGCGCGCGCGTTTTCCCGCGCCGCATGCAGGCAGGCCAGGATGCTCGACGGGTTGTCCTCGTCGCACACCATGAAGTCCATGACGTCGCGGCCATTCACCTCGTCGTAGCGCTGCTGGTAGGCCGGTGTCAGCTCCGAGATGCTGAGCAGGCCGCGCCAGCCCTGCTCGGTGGCATCGGCCGATTGCGGCAACAACGAGGTCTCGTAGTTGACGTTGAGCATGCGGGCCGTGTTCTCGGCTCGCTCCATGTAGCGTGACATCCAAAAGAGATGGTCGGCAGTCCTGGAAAGCATCTTCGATCTCCTTCAGGCCGAGAACACCGCTGCACGCTGACGCGCGCACCGTGTTTTGCCTTCGGCGCAATGCGGCGCTGCCGCGTTGTCGGCTCGCTCCATGTAGCGTGACATCCAGAACAGATGGTCTGCAGTTCTAAAAAGCATGGTGCATCTCCAACGAGCCAACACGATCAAGCGGACGCCGTGGAACCGGCTTCGCCGGGCCACTGGCGTCGCCCCCTGGGCGGAGCGCCGAAGGCGCTTCGGGGGGGTCAATCTTCCAACACCCAGGTGTCCTTGGTGCCGCCGCCCTGCGACGAGTTCACCACCAGCGAACCTTCTTTCAGCGCCACGCGCGTCAGCCCGCCCGGCACCATCTGCACGGTCTTGCCACTCAGCACGAACGGCCGCAGGTCGATGTGGCGCGGCGCGATGCCGCTTTCGACGAAGGTCGGGCAGGTCGACAGGCTGAGCGTCGGCTGCGCGATGTAGCCTTCGGGGTTGGCCAGCACCGCAGCGCGGAAGTTGGCGATCTCCTCCTTCGTCGCCGCCGGGCCGATCAGCATGCCGTAGCCGCCGGCGCCGTGCACTTCCTTCACGACCAGTTCGCCCAGGTGGTCGAGCACGTAGCCGAGGTCGTCCTTGTTGCGGCACATGTAGGTCGGCACGTTCTTCAGGATCGGCTTTTCGCCGAGGTAGAACT
>DASQFA010000196.1:0-5838 GCA_035633375.1 Rubrivivax sp. | reverse complement strand
ATGCTGCCCGACGGCCCCGAGCGCCAGGCGCTGCTCGACCAGGCGAAGAAAATCATGATTGCCTACATGCCCTACAAGGTGCACGTGCACCGCATCACCACCGACCTGTGGCACCCCTGGGTGCTGGGCTTCGACCGCAACATCTTCGTGCGCGATTTCTGGAAGTACCTGGACATCGACAGCGCGGAGCAGGCGCGGGGCAGTCGCTGATACACGGCGGTGAACCCCATGCGCGTCATCTCGCTGTCGACGATCCCGCCGCGCTTCCCGATGATCGGGGCGGCGCTTCGAAGTCTTCTCGCCCAGTCGGGGCGTGTCGACGAGATCAGGCTCTACGTGCCGCGGCGCTATCGACGCTTTCCCGGCTATGACGGTGCCGTTCCCGAGGTGCCGAAGGGCATCAACCTCGTCCGTGTCGACGAGGATCTCGGCCCGGCCTCGAAAGTCCTGTTCGCCGCGCGCGAACTGCGCGGCACGCAGGCCAGCATCCTGTTCTGCGACGATGACAAGATCTTTGCCCCCCACTGGGCGGCCGAGCTCTTCGACGCTCAGGACGAGCGGCCGAACGAGTGCGTCGCGCTGGTCGGCAAGCCCATCCCGGCCACGATGGCGAGGAAGAGCGCGCGCCAACCGGTGGCCCGCCGCGGCAACGGCATGGAGTTCGAGTACCGGCTACGCCGGCTGCGCCAGCAGCTGCGCTCGGTGATGGGCAAGCCCTCGCCGAGGGAGATGCGCCGGCCGGTGCGCCAGGCGGGCTATGTCGACATCCTGCAGGGCCTTGGCGGCGCTGTCGTTCGGCCTGACTTCTTCGATGATGCGGCGTACGACATTCCCGACGTTCTTTGGGCGGTGGACGACGTTTGGCTGTCGGGCATCCTCGCCAAGAACGGCGTGCCGATCTGGCTGCCCAAGGGGCTGAAGATGCCGGCGCCCTCCGATGCGCACGCCATCGACTCGCTCTACCGCTCCACGATCGAGGGGGCCGACCGCCATGAGGCCAACAGGCGCTGCATCGCCTACATGCAGGAGCGTTTCGGGGTCTGGCTCTAGCGATCGCCTTCTTGGCGGCATGCCTCGGCAGGCTTCACGGGGTGACGCTGCGGCGATGGCCGGCTCTGAACCCACGCTAACACCGGCTTAACCCGCTGCCCATAGACTCAGGCCGGTTATCCGCTACCTGCTCGCCACACCATGCTGAATCTCCTGCGCCGCCTGGCGCTGTGTCTGGCCCCGATCGCCTTCGTCGCGCCCTCCTGGGCGCAGACCCTGCCCGCCGGCGTCACAGCCGTGCGCTCGGTCGAAGGCATCGACGAATACCGCCTGGCCAACGGCTTGCAGCTGCTGCTGGTGCCGGACGACTCCAAACCCACCACCACCGTCAACCTGACCTATCGTGTCGGCTCGCGGCATGAGAACGTGGGCGAGACCGGCATGGCGCACCTGCTGGAGCACATGCTCTTCAAGGGCACGCCGACCCATCCCAAGGTGTGGGCCGACTTCACCCGGCGCGGCCTGGCCGCCAACGGCAGCACCAGCTTCGACCGCACCAACTACACCGCCAGCTTCTCCGCCAACGACGACAACCTGCAGTGGTACTTAAGCTGGCTGGCCGACTCTATGGTCAACAGCTTCATCGCAC
This sequence comes from Rubrivivax sp., assembly GCA_035633375.1. Classification (GTDB taxonomy): domain Bacteria; phylum Pseudomonadota; class Gammaproteobacteria; order Burkholderiales; family Burkholderiaceae_C; genus Rubrivivax. Next base: position 4,199 of record DASQFA010000196.1, on the reverse strand, counting down.
GCGAAGACCTCGACACCGAGATGACGGTGGTGCGCAACGAGATGGAAAGCGGCGAGAACCGCCCGAGCTCGATCCTGGTGCAGCGCACCTTGGCCGCGATGTACGACTGGCACCCCTATGGCCGCACGGTCATCGGCGCGCGCAGCGATGTCGAAAACGTCGACATCCCGCGCCTGCAGGCCTTCTACAAGCTGTACTACCAGCCCGACAACGCCACGCTCATCGTCTCGGGCAAGTTCGATCCGGCCCAGGTGCTGCAATGGGTGGCGGGCAGCTTCGGCAAGATCCCGAAGCCGGGGCGCAGGCTGCCGGCGATGTACACGCTCGACCCGGCGCAGGACGGCGAGCGCCAGGTCACGCTGCGGCGCAGCGGCGGCGCGCCCTTCCTGGTGTCGGCGTATCACGTGCCGCCGGGCTCGCATGCCGACTTTGCCGCCGTCGAGATGCTGGCGCTGGTGCTGGGCGACACGCCGGCAGGCCGCCTGCACAAGCAGCTCACCGAAAAGCAGCTCGCCTCCAGCGCCTTTGCTTTCGCCTGGTCGCTGGCGGACCCGGCGGTGCTGTTCCTGGGCGCCGAGCTGGCCCCCGGGCAGGACGTCGACAAGGCGCGCGAGGTGCTGCTGGGCGTGGGTGAATCGATCGCGCGCCAGCCGATCAGTGCCGACGAGCTGCAGCGCGCGCGCACGCAGTGGCTGAACAGCTGGGAGCAAGGCTTCACCGACCCCGAGACGGTGGGCCTGGAGCTGTCGGAGGCCATCGCCATGGGCGACTGGCGCCTGTTCTTCCTGGGCCGCGACCAGGTGCGCCAGGTGACGCTGGCCGATGTGCAGCGCGTGGCGCAGGCCTATCTGCGCACCGCCAACCGCACGCTCGGCATGTATCTGCCCACCGACAACCCGCAGCGTGCACCCGCGCCTGCCAAGGTGGATGTCGCACAGGCGATGCAGCAGTTCAAGCCGCAGGCGGCGGCCGCACAGGTGGCGTCCTTCGAGGCCACGCCGGCGAACATCGACGCGCGCACGCAGCGTTTCGAGTTCGGAGGGCTGAAGGCTGCGCTGCTGGCCAAACCGACGCGCGGCGGCGCGGTGCAGGCGGTGCTGTCGCTGCGCCTGGGCGACGAGAAAACACTCTTCGGCGAGACGGCCACCGGCGATGCCGTGGCGCGGCTGCTCGACAAGGGCAGCACCCGGCTGTCGCGCCAGCAGGTGCAGGACCGGCTCGACTCACTGAAGACCGAGATGTCGATCCAGGGCTCCCCCGGCGTGGTGAGCGTGTCCTTGAGCTCGCGGCGCGAGCACCTGGCCGAGGCCATCGCGCTGGTGGGCGAGCTGCTACGCCAGCCGGCCTTTCCGCCCGAGGCCTTCGATGAACTCAAGCGCCAGACGCTGACGCGCGTCGAAGCCCAGCGCAAGGAACCCGGCGCGCTGGCGAGCAACGCGCTGGCGCGCATCGGCAACCCCTACCCGCGCGGCGATGTGCGCCATGCGCGCAGCTTCGACGAAATCGTGCAGGATGTAAACGCCGTCACGCTGGACAAGCTGCGCGCCTTCCACGGCCGCTTCTACGGTGCGCGCCAAGCCCAGTTCGGCGCCGCCGGCGACATCGACGTGCCGGCGGTCAAGGCGGCGCTTCAGGCGGCCTTCGGCGACTGGAACGCGGGAGCGCCCTTCACGCGCGTGCCCACGCCGCTGGTGCCGGCCAAGGCCGAGCGGCTGTTGCTGAGCACGCCCGACAAGCAGAACGCCGACCTGCGCGCGCGCCACTCGATCGCGCTGTCCGACAACGACGCCGACTACCCGGCGCTGATGATGGCCAACTACCTGCTCGGCAGCGGCGGCAGCTCACGGCTGTGGAAGCGCATCCGCGAAGGCGAAGGCCTGTCCTACGACGTGCGCAGCCAGATCGCCTGGAACAACTTCGAAGCCAACTCCAGCTGGCTGGCCAGCGCCATCTTCGCGCCGCAGAACCGCGCCAAGGTGGAAGCCGCGATGCGCGAGGAGATCGCGCGTGCGCTGAAAGACGGTTTCACTGCGCAGGAGCTGGCCGAGGGCCAGAGCGGCCTGCTCAACTTCCGCCGCCTGTCGCGCGCGCAGGACGACGCGCTGGCCTCGCAGCTGGCCGGCAACCTGTTCGTCGGCCGAACCTTCGAGACCTCGGCGCGGGTGGATGCGGCGCTGGCCGCGTTGACGCTCGAGCAGGTGAACGCCGCGCTGCGCAAGTACCTCGAGCCCGAGGACATCTCGCTGGTGTTTGCCGGCGACTTCAAGCCCTGAGGCGCTGTCCGGCGTGAAAGCGCTCGGCCAGCTCAGGACTGTGCAGCACCCAAGCCGCGCGCCCTGCCGAGCATCAGTTGCTGGATCCACAACGACGACTTGGCGATTGGCTCGGAACAACGTATCGGCTGGTGGCGCAGGCCGATCGCAACCCGCCCGGTCCACCACACCCGCTTGCCGGTGCCGGGAATCACGAACTCGCCGATATGACCGCGGGGAATGGCCACCGGCGGCGCGGCCGAACTATGGTCGATGCCGAAGCGGCGGTCGGCGGCAGAGGCCTTGATTTCATCGGACATGCGTAACTCCTGAAGTGGATGCATGAATGGTGCTGCGCCCTGCGCCAGGTGGCATCACCACAATGAGGGGGTACGCCACAGTCTCGGACCGCCCGATCGCGGGGGTTCAGGGGTCAATCCGCGAAAAAGTGCCGCGTGCAAGGCGACGCGTGTCACCGCCTGGCTACGGCCAGACCCCGGGGTGGCCCGTGCAGCTTCGGGCCCGACCGCGGTTGCGTCCGGTCGCAGCCGCGCTGACCCGTGGCCTTGCCTGCGGGTAAAGGCAGGCACTTTGCCGCCACCTGCACTTGCGCGCGCTTTGTCGCGCCAGCCTGCTATGCTGCGCGCCCTCGGATGCCAGCCCCCATGGTCCCGCATCGCCTACTGGCCCCCCAAGGCATCCTGGGCCCCAGTGGTGTGCGGACATTTGCAAGGAACCCTCATGCGACAACTCTCTCCCGCCGGCCAAGATCTCATCAACGGCATCGCACAGCGCCACGGCTTCAGTTTCGACGCGACGATGAGCATGCTCGAGTCGGTGATCAACGGCAACGGCAGCATGGCCCAGTTCAACCATCCCGAGTTCTTTGGCTCCGGTCAATGGATGCGCGGTGGCATGACCATGGTGTCGGACATGTTCAACAACCAGCTCAAGGGCCGGGTGGACGGCCTGTGCGTCGAACTGTCCAACGTGGTCGCCAACCAGCCCGACCTGGTGCGCAGCGGCAGTTTCCAGTCGCAAAGCCAGGGCGGCGGCCAGCACCACAGCGGTTATGCCGGCGGCCAGCAGCAGTCGAACTACGCCGCTGGCAGCCAGCAGCAAGGCGGTGGCGGCTTTGGCGCGGCCAGCCTTTTCGTGCCGGGCACCTCGAACGACTGGTGGCCCTCAGACCTGCGCTTTCCCAACAGCACCGGGGCGCAGAACGGCGTGCGCTACGCCTACTTCGCGCAGGCACGTCGATTGGTCATCGACGTGGCTGGCGTTGTCACGGTGTATGACACGCTCGACCACCAGATTGGTGGTTTTTCGCAGCAGCAGTCGGTGGGTGGCACGCTCGGCTTCAACAGCCAGTACGGGCTGATCGACGTGTCTGCGTTGCCGGTGGTCTCGTCCAATGGTCAGCCGCCAAGCCAGGCCGGCGCGGCGCAGAACATGCCGCACAACCCTCCGTCGCAAAGCCATGCGCAGGCCCCGAAGGGCAGCGAGCACGACGTGTTCGCCAGCATCGAAAGACTCGCCGAGCTGCGCACCAAGGGGATCGTCAGCGAAGAAGAGTTCATGGCCAAGAAGACAGAACTGATGAGCCGGTTGTAAACACGGCAGGCGTTGCAAACGCGGCTCGGGCAGACTGGGGCCGCATGCACCGCCGTGAAGGCTGGATGTCAGGCACCGGGCCGCGCGCTGAGTTCGGGGACAACCTGCCGGCACTGAGCTGCCGCGATTTGCAGGCCGCAGCCTCGACTGACGCGCGCCGTCCGGCACGAACCGTCGGGTGGTCGATTCCAGTGCCGCCGCAGCCTCAGCCCCGAGCGAATTGCACGATCTGAGCGGCCGGGCGCGCCCCTGCCACGCGAGCGACCTCTTCGCCGCGCTGCAGCTTCAAAAGCGTAGGAATGCTGCGGATGCCGAAGCGCGCCGAGGTGCGCG
>DASQFA010000195.1:0-8396 GCA_035633375.1 Rubrivivax sp. | reverse complement strand
CCATGGCGCGCAGCGCCGCGGCGCGGGCCAGGACGCCTGGGCAGGAAGCGCAGGAGGTGCGCGAGCTGGCCAGGACCTATCGCCAGAGCGACCCAGGCTTCGCCGCCGACCTGGCTGCCGCGGCCGACCGCCACGAGCAGTCGCACGTCGCCGCCTGAGCTTCACCCGAACCCAAGTCGAGCACGAAGTCCTGCGCGCCCACCCGCGCCTGCTCCAGCATCGCCAGCGTCACGTGGCCGGGCGGGACGGAGAGCACCTCGTCCTGCGCGTGCCACAGGCCGGTCGCGGTGAGGCACAGAAGACCCACAGCGCAGGCGACGGCTCGCGAGGCGCGTCTGGCGCACCCGCCCAAACCGCGCGGGCGCATCAGATGCACCGCCCGCCGTCCACCTCCATGGCCACGCCGGTGATCATCGAGGCCTCGTCGCTGCACAGGAAGCAGGCCGCGTTGCCCAGGTCCTCGGGCAACGAAAAGCGGCCCATCGGGATGGTGGCAAGGAACTTGGCGCGCACCTCGGGCGTGTCCTCGCCCATGAAGGTCTTGAGCAGCGGCGTCTCGCCGGCCACCGGGTTGAGCGCCACCACGCGGATGCCGAAGGGTGCCAGCTCCACCGCCATCGAACGCGTGGCGGTGATGACCCAGCCCTTGCTGGCGTTGTACCAGCTCAGGCGCGGCCTCGGGCTCACGCCCGCGGTGCTGGCCATGTTGAGGATGACGCCGCGCCTGCGTGCCTTGAAGCGCGGCACCACCACCTTCGCGGCCAGATAGATGGCCTTCATGTTGACCGCGACGATGCGGTCGAAGTCGTCCTCGCTGACGTCCTCGGTGGGCGTGGGCACATGCGACACGCCGGCGTTGTTGATCAGGATGTCCAGCGGGCCGAAGCGCGCTTCGGCGGCATCGATCATGGCCAGTGCGTCGGCCGATTGGCTGACGTCGGCGGCGTGTGCCGCGGCATTCGGGCCCATGGCTGCGGCCACCCGCATCGCGCCTTCCAGGTTGCGATCGACGACCAGCACTTTTGCGCCCTCGGCGACGAACTTCTTCACGATGCCCTCGCCGAAGCCCGAGCCGCCGCCGGTAACGACGGCCACCTTGTCCTTGAGTCTCATGTCGTCTCCTTCAACCGTGATGGATGGCCACCGTCTTCAGCGTCGAGAAACCGTACAGCGCTTCGAAGCCCTTCTCGCGGCCGTGGCCCGAGGCCTTGACGCCGCCGAAGGGCAGCTCGATGCCGCCGCCGGCACCGTAGTTGTTGACGAACACCTGCCCGCACTTCAGCTTGCGCGCCAGGCGCAGCGCGCGGCTGCCGTCGCGTGTCCAGACCCCGGCGACCAGGCCGAAGGCGGTGCCGTTGGCGATGCTCAAGGCCTCGGGCTCACCGTCGAAGGGGATGACCACCTGCACCGGGCCGAAGATCTCTTCCTGCGCCAACCGGTGCGTGGCCGGCACGTTGGCCACCAGCGTCGGGCGCACGTAGCAGCCGTCGGCGGGGGTGCCTTCGGCCAGTGTGGCCTCGGCCACGATGTTCAGCCCGCCCTGGCGTGCCAGCGCCAGGTAGCTCTCGATGAGGTCGCGTTGCCGTGCCGAGATGACCGGGCCCACCTCCAGGTCGGCCAGCGCCGCACCGACGCGCAAGGCACGGTAGCGCGCCGCCATGCGCGCCACCACCTCGTCGAAGATGCAACGCTCGACGAGGATGCGTGACGCGGCGGAGCAGGTCTGCCCGGCGTTCAGGATGCCGGCGTTCACCAGGAAGGGCAGCGCCGCATCGAGGTCGGCATCGGCAAAAGCGATCTGCGGGCTCTTGCCGCCGAGTTCCAGCGTCACCGGCACGGTGTGCCGGGCCGCGGCGGCCTGGATCATCGAGCCGACGCTCACCGATCCGGTGAAGGACAGGTGCTGCACGCCGGCATGCGCCGACAGCGCGGCACCGGCCTCCTCGCCCAGCCCGGGCACCACGTTCAGCGCGCCTTCCGGCAGACCGGCGTTATGCGCAATGCGCGCGAAGGCCAGCGCCGTGAGACAGGCCTCCTCGGCGGGCTTGAGCACGCAGGCATTGCCCATGGCCAGCGCGGCGCCGACGCTTCGGCCGATGATCTGCATCGGGTAGTTCCAGGGCACGATGTGGCCGGTGACGCCATGCGGCTCGCGCAGGGTGAAAGCGGTGTAGCCGTTGGCGAAAGGGATGGTCTGGCCCATCACCTTGTCGGCCGCGCCGCCATAGAACTCGAGGTAGCGCGCCAGCGCCAGCGCATCGGCGCGGCCTTGGCGAAGCGGCTTGCCGACGTCCAGCGCCTCCAGCCGCGCCAGCTCGTCGGCCTGCTCCAGCACCTTGGCCGACATGCGCAGCAGCACGCGCCCCCGCTCGGCGGCGCTGAGCTGTCCCCAGGGGCCGTCGAGCGCGGCTTGGGCGGCGGACACGGCGGCGTCGATGTCGGCTGCCGCGCCGCGCGCGATCTGCGCCAGCAGGCTGCCGTCGGAGGGGTTTAACAGCGGCAGCGTCTCGCCGCTGGCACAGGCGCGCCACAGGCCGCCGATGAACACGCCGCTGCTGTCGAAGGGGACGGAGGACATGGCCGCAACTCCTTGCCGGCAAAGCCGTAGGGCATCATAGAACGCCATGCGCCCGCCGGGCGGGCCCCGAGGGCGCCAACGCTGGGCGCAGTGCGTAGGTCTTCGAATGTCTCTTTTCCTGCTGAAGCGCTTTGCCACTTTCGCCATCACCTTGCTGGTGGCGTCGATGGTGGTGTTTGCCGTGCTCGAACTGCTGCCCGGCGACGCGGCGCAGGTCATCCTGGGCGAAAGCGCCACGCCCGAGTCGCTGGCCGCGCTGCAGGCCAAGCTGGGCCTGGACAAGCCGCACCATCAGCGCTACGGCGAATGGATCGGCGGGCTGCTGCAGGGCCACACCGCGATGAGCATCTCCTACGACACGCCCACCGGCACGCTGATCGCCGAGCGGCTGCGCGTCACGCTGCCGCTGGCGGCGATGTCGATGGCGATGACGGTGGTGGTGGCGCTGGTGCTGGGCGTGTATGCCGCGTCGCGCCACAACCGGCTGGGCGATGTCGGCGTCATGGCCGCCAGCCAGCTGGGCATCGCCATCCCCAGCTTCTGGTTCGCGATCCTGCTGATCCTGCTGTTTGCAGTGAAGCTGCAGTGGGTCAGCGCCGGCGGCTTCCCGGGCTGGAGCCAGGACGACGGCGGCGGCCTGTGGGAGGGCCTGAAGTCGCTGCTGCTGCCGGCCGTGGCGCTGGCGGTGGTGCAGGCCTCGGTGCTGGCGCGCTGGACACGATCCGCGGTGCTGGAGGTGATGCGCGAGGACTTCGTCAGGACGGCACGCGCCAAGGGCTTGTCGCGACGCGCAGCCCTGTGGGGCCACGTGCTGCGCAACGCGATGATCCCGGTGCTGACGATCATGGGGCTGCAGTTCGCCTTTCTCATCAGCGGTACGGTGGTGGTGGAGCAGGTGTTCGTGCTGCCCGGCGTGGGCCGGCTGGTGTTCCAGGCCATCGCCAACCGCGACCTGGTGGTGGTGCGCGACGTGGTGCTGCTGCTGGTGGCCATGGTGGTGGCCGTCAACTTCGTCGTCGACGTGCTCTATGCGGTGATCGACCCACGCTTGAAGACCAGCGACGCATGAGTGCGCCGGGCCGCTCCAAAGCGCTCATCCCGAAGCACGCCGTGCGCAGGGAAATCCAGTGAGCGCCGAACCCGGCTTCTGGTCGCGTGCGCGGCTCAACCCGAGCTTCGTGCTCGGCAGCATGCTGACGGCGCTGTTCGTGGCCAGCGCGCTGCTGTCGCTGGTGTGGACGCCGTGGCCGGCGACCGAGATCGACATCCCCAACAAGCTGGCGCCGCCCAGCGCCGCGCACTGGCTGGGCAGCGACAGCCTGGGCCGCGACATCGTTTCGCAGCTGCTGGTGGGCGCGCGCACCTCGATCATGGTCGGCGTGGTGGCGGTGCTGATCGGCCTGGTCTGCGGTGTGGCGCTGGGCGCGCTGGCCTCGGCGCGGCGCGGCTGGGTCGAGGAGGGCGTGATGCGGTTGTCCGATTTCACCTTCGCCTTCCCGGCGTTGTTGTCCGCGATCATGCTCGGCGCGATCTATGGGCCCGGTCTGTTGACCGGCATCGTCGCCATCGGCGTGTTCAACATCCCGGTGTTTGCGCGCACCACACGCGCCGCGGCCAACGCGGTGTGGGCGCGCGAGTACGTGCTGGCCGCGCGCGCGGCGGGCCTCGGGCCGTGGCGAATCAGCATCGACCACGTGCTGCCCAACGTCGCCAGCGTGCTGATCGTGCAGGCCACGGTGCAGTTCGCCACCGCCATCATCGCCGAGGCGGCGCTCAGCTATCTGGGCCTGGGCACGCAGCCCCCGATGCCCAGCTGGGGGCGTATGCTCAACGAGGCGCAGACGCAGATGTTCCAGGCGCCACAGTTGGCCATCTACCCGGGTGTGGCCATCGCGCTGGCGGTGCTGGGCCTGAACCTGATGGGCGACGGGTTGCGCGACCTGCTCGATCCGAAGCTGGCGCGCCAGCGTTAGCCGCGGCGGCGCAAGAGCCGGCGGGCACAAGAACGGCAGGAACGCGCCCCTGCCTTCTCGCGCGTGTGCAGACGCCTTACTTGGGCGCGCTGGCGGTCTTGTCGGTCTTCTTGGCCTTGTCGTCCTTGTGCTCCTTCTTTTCCTTCTTGTCGTGGTCCTTCTTGGCTGGCGCGCTGGCGGCGGTGGCGGCCGCGGGCGTGGCGGCCTGGGCGTTCAGGGCAACGGCCGCAAAGGCGCTGAGGATCAGGGTCGAGAGCAGTTTGTTCATGTGGATTTCCTTGGTGGGTTCAACAGAGCAGTGCAGTTGGCGCAGTCAATCGTTGCGCGTATCGGAACAAGACGCGAGCCACCTGCGCCCTAAGGATTCGGGCCGATGCGGCACGCTTCACGGTGGTTCGAATGAGCGTGCCAGCCTGGCAAGATGCAAACCAAGCCGCTTCATTCAATCGCTTGTCGTTCTTACGAGCGACGGTTCATCCAACGCGGCGCGGCACCATCGGTGTCGGCACCATCGGTTGACAAGGACCACCTGCCGAATAGCATGCGCCCGTGCGCCGGGCTGCGCAGACCGGCGGCGCCACCTGCCGCCTCGCCGTTGGCGTGCAGATCATCGACCTGCCCGCCGAAGGCGCCTGCACCGTGCTGCCGCTGCGCGTGGCATGCCCGCTGGCACCGTCGCAAAGGGCCTTGGGAACCAGGCAATTTGCCGAAATCGGCCCGCAGCACCATGGACCGCTCTGGTTCGAGGCCAAGGTGCGCACGCCGATCGCAGCACTCGGTGAGCCAACCGCAACCCAAGCCTTCGAGCTGGCGCAGCCGAGCCGCATGCGGCAGCTCGCGGATGGCTTGAACGATGGGATTCAGCTGGCCCAGGGCCGAAAGCGGCCGGATCCCGCCAACGGCCTGCGCCGCGCCAGGATGTTCCAGCGCCGAAGAGCGCCCCCAGACCTGCCGCTTCGCGTCAGGCCCCCCGAGGGGGATGAGCAAACTTCGGGCGGCCGTGCGTTTGCTCGAGAGTCTGTCGGACGCGGGGAGCGTCCGCTGCAATCCGGCCGTAGCGGGCCATTCTTCACCGACCCCTTGTCATGACTATGACTACGGACCTGCGCACCCGCCAAGCTCCTTCCCGGATCGGCGGGCCTACGCATGCAGCCCGACCCGTACACCCGTGCCGCCGGTGCATACAGCCCGCAGCCGACACCGCTGTCAACGGCTGCGCGTCATGCCGCGCCCTTGCGCTCACCCGTACGGCGGGCAGTGCCGGTAGCCGCTCGCCGCGGCTCTGCGGCCTTGTCCGCGCTCTGCGGTTTGGCGGCTTCGACTGCGGGTTCGTCCGCAGTGTGCATGCGCTCGAACTCGGCTTCGGCCTTCAGCCAGTCGTCCAGTTCCTGGCCACCCATGCAGCCGCGCGACTCGTAGTAGTAATAGGCCCGCTGGCTGACGAACTCCTCCTTTGAGGCGGTGCCAGTGCCGACCGGTACAGTGGCAGGAGCACTGACGGCCTGCGCCGGCTCGGCCGTCTTCTTCGGTGTGGTCTTCTTAGGCGCTGCCTTCTTCACACTGACTGGAGCGCTATCTTGCTTTTTCATGGCTATCCCTGAAATACACAACAGAAAAATATGAATGCCTGAGCATGGCTCGTGCCACGCACAGCATAAGCCTAGCCGCTGCGGATGCAGGAACCTTGAGCAGGCTCAAAAACAATCGATCGTCGGTGCACATGCCGGGCGCCGCAGCGAAGAATGGGCCGAGGTGCGCCGCAGCGACAGCCGCGCGACACACCCGCAGGTGCCCGTGCGTCTTGCCGTCTTGAGCGGCGTCAATTCGTGCCAACGCCCAGGGGCCGATAGTCGCTACGTGGGCCTTGCCCTTTGCCAGTGGCCGGTGGGTAGGGTGTTGCACCAAGCGGAGGGCGACCATGTTCCCAGGTGACGCCGACATCGACGCGGCAGTGGCAGCACTCGCGGTGGAGTTGCCCGCCGCGTTGCGGCCCCTGGCGCGCATCGCCTTCGACTACCGCTGGTCATGGTCTGCCGAAGGTGCCGACGTCTTCTGCTCGCTCGACCCAGAGCGCTGGGCGATTTGTGGCGCCAGCCCGCGGTGCATGCTGAGCGACACGCCGCGTGCGCGGCTTGATCGCGCTGCTGCCGACGCAAGCTACGTGGCGCGGCTCGAGCGGCTGGCGCAGGAGTTGCGCGCCGATCACGCCCGGCCCTGGCGCGGCGGCGCCGCCAGCCCCGAGCACCCGATCGCCTTCTGCTGCGCCGAGTTCGGCGTGCATGGCTCGCTGCCCATCTATTCCGGCGGCCTGGGCATCCTGGCCGGCGACATCCTGAAGGAGGCCTCCGACTTGGCGCTGCCGATGGTGGGCGTGGGACTGATGTACCGCACCGGGTACTTCCACCAGCGCATCGACGTCAACGGGTTGCAGCACGAATACTGGCTCGATGCCGACCCCGATCGGCTGCCCTGCGTCAAGGTGACCGGCGCCGACGGCCAGCCGCTGACGGTGGCGGTGCCCGTGAACGACGAGGACATCAACGCACAGGTGTGGCGGGTGGACGTGGGCCGCGTGCCGCTGTACCTGCTCGACACCGACCGGCCGGAGAACAGCGCCGTCGGCCGCTGGGTCACTTCGCGCCTGTACGAAGGCAACCGCGCGATCCGGCTGGCGCAGTATGCGGTGCTCGGCATTGGCGGCGTACGTGCGCTGCGCGCCATGGGCATCGAGCCGGCGGTCTACCATCTGAATGAAGGTCACCCCGCGCTGGGCGTATTCGAGCTGCTCGCCCAGGTGCGCGCGCGCCACCCGGGCGCAAGCGACGAGCAGGCCTGGCAGCGCGTGCGCGACAGCGTGGTGTTCACCACGCACACGCCGGTGGCGGCCGGCAACGAAACCTATTCTCGCGACGAGATGCTGTCCGTGCTCGGCCGCATGGCCGACCAGGTCGGGCTGAAGGACGGGCGCGAGGGTTTCCTCGCCATCGGCCGCATCGACCCCGCCCATCACGACCAGCCCTCGGGCATGACCGCACTGGCACTGCGTTGCAGCCGCCAGGCGAATGCGGTGAGCCAGCGGCACGGGCAGGTGGCGCGCGGCATGTGGCAGCCGCTCTTTCCCGGGCGCGCACTCGAAGGCGTGCCGATCACGCATGTCACCAACGGCGTGCATGTGCCTACCTGGTTGCACGGGCCAATGCGCGATCTGCTCGACAAGCACCTCGGCGCCGGTTGGCTGGCGCACGCCGATCAGCCGCAGACCTGGGCCGCTGTGGCCGACATTTCCGCGGCCGAGTTGTGGGCCGCGCGCTGCACGGCGCGCGCGCAACTGGTCGACATGATCACGCGCCGCGCCACCGGCGACCGCCTGCGCCGCGGCGAGCCGCTGGACTACGCCTCGGCCGCAGCCGACGGCTTCGACCCTGCTCGGCTGACGATTGGTTTCGCGCGCCGGCTGGCCACCTACAAGCGCCTGCACCTGGTAGGGCTGATGCCGGAGCGTGCGATTGCGCTGGTGGGGGGCCAGCGGCCGGTGCAGTTCGTCTTCGCCGGCAAGGCCCACCCCAATGACCACGAGGCCAAGGAGGTGGTGCGCCGCCTGTTCGAGTTGAAGCGCGCGCCCGGTGTCGCGGGACGCGCCGCCTTCCTGGAGGACTATGACATCCCGCTCGCCGGCCACCTGGTGGCCGGTTGTGACGTCTGGGTGAACGTGCCACGCCCGCCGCTGGAAGCCAGCGGCACCAGCGGCATGAAGTCGGTGCTCGGCGGTGGACTGCAGCTTTCGGTGCTGGACGGCTGGTGGGCCGAGGCCTACGACGGCCACAACGGCTGGGCCATCGACGGCA
>DASQFA010000194.1:0-6187 GCA_035633375.1 Rubrivivax sp. | reverse complement strand
GAAGCCCTCGACCAGGGTCGCGCCGACTTCGTCGCGCGTCAGCTCGGTGCGGATCGACCCGCCGATCAGCTTGCTGCCGCGGCTGGGCACGACGATCGGCTCGGTGTCGCGGCCGGCGCTGTCGTCGCCAAGCAAGCGCTCTTTCGCGTGGCGGCAGGCGTAGGTCAGCGCGCGCATCTGCCAGGCGTCGAGCGTCGTGCCGGCGGCAGCGAGCTTGCGTGCGAGCACGTGCGCCAGCGCCAGGTCCATGTTGTCGCCGCCGAGCAGGATGTGCTCGCCGACGGCGACGCGGTGCAGCTCGAGATTGCCCTCGCGCTCGAGCACGGCGATCAGCGAGAAGTCGCTTGTGCCGCCGCCGACGTCGACGACGAGCAGGATGTCGCCCGGCCGCACCTGCTTGCGCCAGGCGCCGCCACTGGCCTGGATCCAGCTGTACAGCGCCGCCTGCGGCTCTTCCAGCAGCGTCAGCTCGCCGCAGCCGGCAGCGCGGGCGGCTTCCACCGTCAGCTCGCGCGCGGCGGGGTCGAACGAGGCCGGGATGGTCACCGTCAGCTGCTGCTCGGCGAAGGCTGCGTCGGGGAACGCGTGGTCCCAGGCCTTGCGCAGGTGCTCCAGGTAGCGCACCGAGACCTGCAGTGGCGACACCCGCACCACCTCGGCCGGCGCGTCGTGCGGCAGGATGGCGGCACGGCGGTCGACGCCCGCGTGGCACAGCCAGCTCTTGGCGCTGGACACCAAACGGATCGGCGTGGTCGCGCCGCGGCTGCGCGCCATTTCGCCGATCACCTCGCGGCCCTCGGCCGACCATGGCAGCGCCAGTTCACCGGGCGCCAGCTCTTCGGCATGCGGCAGGTACAGGAACGACGGCAGCAGCGGCTGCGCCTCGACCGTACCGGGCGCGGTGAGCTGCGGCACCACCAGCACCTCGCCGCCGCTGCCGTCGCCGTCGCCGGCCGCGATGTCGACATAGGCCAGCGCGCTGTGCGTGGTACCAAGGTCGATGCCGATGGCGTAACGCGCGGCGCTCATTCGACCACCCTGCGCGCTGTGCGCTGGGCGATTCGCGCCAGGCAGCGGCCCGGCGCGCTCACTGCAACCTTGCGCGCTGTGCGCGGCCCCGCCAGGCGGGGATGCGCATTCGGAAGGGCGCTCATCAGGCAAGCTCTCGGCCCATGAGGGCTCATAGCTCCACCTCCGCCGGCGCCAGCACGCGCGCGTCGTGGCGCTCGGCCAGCTTGGGCAGGCGCACCTCGGCGACGCGCCAGCCACGGTGGCTCAGGCTTCCGCTGAAGGGCGCCTGGCCGACCACGTTGCCGGTCAGGCGCACCGAGGCCGCGTCGAAGCCGGCGGCCAGTGTGATGCGGCTGCCTTCGGCCTCGCTGCGCACCGGCACGATGCTGAAATGCTCGCGCAGCACCTTGGCGCAGCCCTCGTGCACGACACGCGCCGCGGCGCCGATCTGCGCATCGTCGTAGGTCCCGAGTTCCTCGCCGACGAAGTCGATCAGGCGCGCCTCGCGCTGCAGCAGCGCCAGCAGTTGCAGCGCGGCGTCGGGGTTGGCTTGCTTTAGCGGCGCCGGCGCGGCAGGTGCGGCGGCCGCAGCGATCGGGCCATGGCGAATGGCGGCGAAGCGCGCCGCCAGAGCGGGGTCACCGAGCACGCCGAAGAAGGCGCCGAAGGCCAGCGACAGGCGGTTCAGCAGCGACAGCGGCTCGGCACTGTCGGAGGGCTTGAAGTCTTGTGTTTTCATGGCTTGTTCCTTGGCGGGCGACCGAAGGCTTTCTCAGGGCCGCGCGGCAGCGCGGCGCTGCCGTCGGGGAAGCCAAATATCGGGGCGTGCATCGGTCGGGATCACACGCCCGAGGCCGCCGCGGGACGAGGGGCCGGCGCGCAGCATACCGCGCCAGCGTGCGTGACCGAGCTGCAGGGGGCGGAGTCGGGTGGCTGCAGCAGGCACCGTGCGCGGCCGACGGAGCGCGCCGCGCTGCGCCTGCGCCTTGTGCCGCCATCAGCGGCCGACGTCGCCCGCCGCGGCGCCGCCTGGCGCAGCCTGTGGTGGCAGCTGGCCCGGCTGATCCTGGTAGTGCGCATACGGGCCCGTGCCACTGTGCTCGGCCATCGAGGCGGCGACAAAGGCGCCGCTGCGCACGTCGAAGACATGCACCTCGCCGTCCTCGATCACATAGTGCCAGCCGTGCAGCGTCAGCTGGCCCGCCTCGACGCGCTCGCGCACCATCGGATAACCCATCAGCCGCTCGAGCTGCAACACCACGGCACGCTGTTCGGTGCGGCGCAGCGCCTCGGGCGACAGCTGCACCGGCAGAACAGCCTCACGACCGAGTTCGAGCCAGGCGATCAGGTTCGTGGCCTGCGCCGGGGCACCTTCGTAGAGCGCGCGAATGGCGCCGCAATGGCTGTGGCCGCAGACGACGATGCGTGCCACGTTCAGGCTCAGCACCGCAAATTCGATCGCTGCCGCGGTGCCGTGGTAACCCGTCGAGCCGTCGTGAGGGGGCACAAAAGCCCCGACGTTTCGGACCAGGAACAGGTCGCCCGGGCCGCTGCCCGTCAGCAGGTAGGGCACCAGCCGCGAATCCGAACAGCCGATGAACAGGATCGTCGGGTGCTGTCCATCCTTGACCAGCGCCTCGAAGCTTTCCTGCACCCCCGGGAAGGTGTGATCGTGGAAGCGCCGCAGCCGGTTGAGCAGGTCGTCGGGCATGGTGCTGCTTCAGGCCAGCTGCACCGGCTCGCCCGCGCGGTTGAAGGGCAGCATGCCGTCCAGGCGGCCGGCCTTGACCGACTCGACCATGTGCTGCAGGGCGGCATCGGTGTCGCCGCTGGCCGGTGGCGCACCGTTGCGACCCGACAGCGCAGCCGTGAAGACGATGGCCCACGGCGGGCCGGCGCGCGCGGCCTCGATGCACAGCGCGTCGAAACTTGCCAGCCCGGTGGCTGGCTTGTCGACGCACATCAGCGGCGCAAGCTCGCCGCCTTCGCCGGCGTCGAACTGCGCACGCTGCGCCGCACTGGCGCCGTCGGGCAACTCGGCACCGGCAAAGACAAACAACAACTGCTGCGGCTCGTCTTGCGCACGTGCGGCCTGCAGCAGATCTTCGAAGCTCTGGATGTTCATGCGTGTGTGCCTGGGTGGGGATGGCGCCGCGCTACTGCACCAGCGGCGTCTCGGCGCTGTCGAGCACCACACCCTGGACCACGGCCGCACCGGCCAGCAGTTGCAGGTATTGGCGCAGCGCACTGACGAAGCTCTGTTGCCGCAGCCTCAGCGCCACGGCCGCGCGCACCGCCTCGAAGGCCGGCGCGTGGCCGGCCTGGCGTGCGCGCACCTCCACCACGTGCAGGCCGAAGCGGCTGTGCACCAGCCGCGGCAGCACGCCGATCTCGGGGCCCGCGAAGAGCTCGCGGGCGAACTCCGGCGCGCAGTCTTCGCGTGTCAGCCAGCCGAGATCACCGCCCTGTTCGGCCGACGGGCAGTTGGACAGCTTGGCCGCGAGTGCAGGAAAGCGATCGCCAGCGCCGTCGCCATCGCTTTCGCGGTAACAGCGCAACTCGAGCAGTGCGGTCTCGGCCCGGTCGCGCAGCCGGCGCACATCGACGCCGGGCGTCACCGCGAAGAGCACATGGCGCACCTGGGCGCGGTCGCCGCTTCGGTAGCGCTCGGGGTGCGCATCGAAGTGGCGGCGGCAGGCTTCGTCACCGGGTTCCGGAACCACCAGCTCCTGCGCCAGCAGCGCTTCGATGGCGGTGCTGGCCGCTTCGCTCGTGCTGCCTTCGGTGCCGGGGGCGTCGTCGCTTGCAAGCAGGCCAAGGCGCATCGCCGCCTGGCGCAGCAGTTCGGTGCAGGCCCGCTGGCGCAGGCTGTCGGCGTCGAGCGACTCTTCGGCGGCATGCAGGGCCACGCCGTTGATGCGCGCCAGGGTATCGATCACGGGAATGTCCATGAGCTCGTGTCCTCAGTTGCGCACCGGCGGCGTGTTGTGGCCGGCGGGCAGGTTGAGGCGGCGCGACCGCACCACCTGGTAGGGGCGGAACAGGTAGGCCACCGACGCGAAGCCGCTCCACACATGCACCAGCCTGCTGAACGGGAAGAGCAGGAAGATCGTCATGCCCAGCAGCATGTGAACCTGGAAATGCCATTCGGTGCCTACGACGAGGCTGGCATCCGGGCGGAAGGTGGCAATGCCTTGCAGGTAGCTCGCCAGCTGGATCATGGTGGTGGGGTTGCTCACGTGCTGCAGCGACGAGGGCAATGTGGAAAGCCCGATGGCAAGCTGCACCCACAGGATGAGCAGGATCGCGATGTCGGTGCGGTGGCTGGTGAGGCGGATGCGCGGATCGAAGATGCGCCGGTGCAGCAGCATCGTCAGGCCGATGAAGCACACCACGCCGGCCACGCCACCGGCCACCACCGCCACCAGCTGCTTCTGCGGCGCGGTGACGAAGAGCTCGTACATCAAGTGCGGCGTGAGCTGCCCGAACAGGTGGCCGAAGAACAGGAACAGGATGCCGCCGTGGAACAGGTTGCTGCCCCAGCGCAACTGCCCGGCGCGCAGCATCTGCGACGAATCGCTCTTCCAGGTGTACTGGTCGCGGTCGAAGCGCGCCAGGCTGCCCATGAAGAACACCGCCAGGCAGATGTATGGATAGACGTTGAAGGCGAAGTTGTGCAGGTAGGTGATGAAGCTGCTGTTCATGGACGCGCTCCTGTGGCGGCTTGGCCGATGGTGGGATAGGCGGGCTTGCGATGGATCTGCACGGGTTGCGGCTGGTCGAGGCGTGCCTGTCCGACCGAGCTGCAGCCGTCGAAGGCCGCCGGCTCGGACCAGGTCTCGTCGACCGGTGCTTCGTCGGGCACGCTCACCGGCTGGGCCGTCTCACCGGCCAGCTCGATGAGTGCGCCCAGCACGCTGGCGTAGCGACTGCGGCGCTTGTCCAGCGCGCTGAAGATGACGTTGAAGATGTGCGCCATCTCGCCCAGAAAGGCGCGTGCCTCGCGTGGCGGTTGTGTCGAGGCGTACTCCAGCACCACCGGCAGGTGGTCGGGCATCTCGCCCTCGGCCAGGTACAGGCCGGCGACCTCGAAGGTCTGTGCCAGGTCGATCATCGCCGGGCCGCGGTCACGCGAGTCGCCGTGCACATGTTCGAACAGATGCAGGCTGGTGCGCCGGCCGCTGTCGAAGAGCTGCACGTAGTCGGCCTCGGCATCGATGGCGCTTTGCGACGCGAGGCTGTCGATCAGCGCCTCGACTTCGGCCAGGCGTGCCGGCCGCAGCGCCGCCTCTTGCCGCAGCGCCTGGCGCATGTCGTCCAGATGCTCGCGCAGCGCGGTGTCCGGATAGCCCAGCAGCCGCGCCAGCACGCGCAGCGTGAGCGTCATGTTCTTCACTGTCTTCATCTCAGTTGCTCCACCGCGCGTCGCGCGACCCGCGACGCGCCAAACGATTGCGATCGATCGGCCCGGATCCGCCTGCCAGTCTGTGCTCGCGTCCCTGCGCTGGCCTTGTTCCCCGACCCAAGACGCCGCTGCGGCAGGGCGATGGCGTCGCCCGCGTTCTGTCGGCCCACGCTCGCGGGGGATCGCGGCGGTGCACCCTCTTCGGCGGCCTGATCACCGACCAGGCACCCCGGCGACAAGCGTGCCGCGAATGGGGCCTGCGCCCGCAGACGCCACCACCGCCCTGCAACCCACGGGGTCAGCGCGACGGCCCGGATGCACGCCTGACGGCGGGGCGAACCAGCCCCGTCGCTTCGGCAATGAAAGGGCAGGCGGTTCGGGCATGCGGGCGTAGGCCCCATTCGCGGCACGCTTGTCGAGCCTGAGCCTGGCTGGCGTTCACAAGTCTGCGGATGACGAACAGCATTCCTCCCCCCGCGAGCGTGGGCCGGAGAACGCATGCCCGGGCCGCCTACCACGCTGAAAACAGCGTCCCCGCAGACGGACGCAGGAAGCCACCAAGGGTTGAGTTTCATTTCAGACCTCCGCCTTGATAGGGATCGTGCGCTTCTTCTCGCTGCCGAACAGGCTGGTCTCGCCCGCGCCCTCCGAGCAGCCATTGCCGAAGGTGAAGCCGCAACTGCCGCGCACGTTGAAGGTGTTCTCGGCGTATTCGCGGTGTGTGCTCGGGATGACGAAGCGGTCCTCGTAGTTGGCGATGGCCATCACGTG
>DASQFA010000193.1:0-4883 GCA_035633375.1 Rubrivivax sp. | reverse complement strand
GCAAAGTGATAGTGCGAGCCGACCTGGATCGGACGGTCGCCGCTGTTCTCGACCACCATGCTCAGCGTGCGTCGGCTGGGGTTGAGCGGCCAGTCGGGCCCGTCGGCAAAGAGTTCGCCAGGGATCATGGCAATCACTTGCGCAGACGCATCCACAGCGCCACAGCGACGGCGGCGACGCCCAGCGCCACGAAGCCCCACAGGTCGGTGGCATGCCAGTGAGTGCCTGTAGGCCCATGGCCCGAATGGGCCTGAGCCAAGCTGGCCGCGGCAAGGGTGACGGTGGCGAAGGTGGCTTTCATGTGCGGACTCTCCTCGTTTCAGGATATAGGTTGATGCACCGTCACCAGCTTGGTGCCGTCGGGAAAGGTGGCTTCGACCTGGATGTCGGGGATCATCTCGGCCACGCCGTCCATCACGTCGGCCCTGCCGAGCACGGTCTTGCCATCGCTCATCAATGCTGCCACCGACTTGCCGTCGCGTGCGCCTTCCATGATGGCGGCGCTGATCAGCGCCACCGCCTCGGGATAGTTGAGCAACAGGCCGCGCGCCTTGCGCCGCTCGGCCAGCAGCGCGGCGGTAAAGATCAGCAACTTGTCCTTCTCGCGCGGGGTCAGTTCCATCGGGGGCTTTCGGGGACCGGGTCTGACCGGATGTTACTAAGGGCCGCAGAAGCATTCAAGGCGCTGACCACGACATGCCAGCGGCAGCGGTCGCGCGCCACCCAATCACTGCGCAGCGCCGCCGCATCGCATCACTCACATCATTCGCCGCACAACAGACGCATGCGCCGCTCGGCCAGCGAGAAGGCTTCGTCGGTTTCGGCATCCAGCACCTGCTGCTTGGCCTGGTCGCAGGCATTGGCGGCCTCGATCTCGGCAGGCCCGGCCACCACCGGTGCCGGCGCAGGTGCTGGTGTGGCTGCGGGCGTGGCAGGGCGCGGTGCGGGCGGCGGTGAGCAGCGCGAATCGGGCACCAGGCGGATGTTGCTGAACTGCCCTTGTTCCACGGCCACACAATCGCCGACGCGCTTGCCGGCCTGGTCGGAGATGACCCGGATGGTGGTCCTGCCGTCGATCAGCACGGTGTACTCAAAGGCTTGCGAGCGGCTGGCCAGGTTGCCCACGCCACGACCCGCCGCCGCGCCGCCCACGGTGCGCAGCGCGCGGTTGCTGCCCGACTGGCCGCTGCCGCTGGCCAGCCCGATGCCGCCGCCTACCACGGTGCCGACGTTGCGCGCGGTCGAACCCGTTTCGGTGGTGACGACCGCATTGGTGATGCGCCCGTACTGCACGCGCGATTGCGCTTGCGCGATCTGTGCACCAAGTGTCAGCGCCAGCATTGCGGCGGCTATCGAAGTCTGTGCAAGCGTGTGGCGTGTCATGCGTGGCTCCCGGGTCGAGGTTGGATGTCGCAGGCACGGTATGCGCCAGCCCGTGCCATCATAGTTGCAATGTCGCAGCGTCGTAGTTGCGTCGAATGTCGGTTGGACATTGGCCGATAACCAATGCGAATCGCCCTGCGGCAGGGCGCGACCAAAGCGGTGGGACTCTTGCGCAAAAATTGCGGGCTGGCGCAGCGCCAGTTGGTGCATGCGATTTCGGGTCCCCGGGAGACGACGATGAAGGCACTCTTGGCTGGGTGGCAACGCCTGTGTGACGATTCAGCCGTGATGCGCTTCGTCGACATCAATCTGCGCGGCACCGGTCAGGTGATGTTCCAGAACCATCCGTTCACCGGTGCACTGTTCATTGCCGCCATCGCCTGGGGCTCGTTTGCCGCGGGCGCGCCCGAGGTGCTTTTCGGCGGCCTGCTTGGGCTGGTCACGGCCACGCTCGCCGCGATGTGGCTGCGTGTCGACGCCGAGGGCCTGGCTGCTGGGCTCTACGGCTACAACGGCATCCTCGTCGGCCTGGCGCTGGCCACCTTCCTGGCGCCATCGCCGCAGTTGTGGTGCTATGTCGGGTGGCTCGGCCGCGAAGCCCTAAGGCCGCGCGGGGGTGGTTTCGGGAACGATCCTGGCGCCGAGCTCCTTGAGCAGCCGCTGGAACTCGGGCGAGTCCATGATGATCTTTCCGGCTGCGGCGCGCAGACGATCGACGGCTTCGTCAGTCAGTACGAACGACGTGGGCTGCTGGTTCAGGAACTCGAGTTCGGCCTTGTCCTTTAGTGCCGGAAAAGACACGTCGATGGCAAAGATCTCGGCGTCGGGGACGCGCAGCGCGGCGGCTACCGCAGGATCCTTGTTCGCAGCCATCGCCGTGGAATCGCGCACCTTGCGCAGCGTCTGCCAGCGCGCGGCCGTGTCCCTGAGCAGTTCCCCCGCTTCGAAGGAGAACGCATCGATCGGCGTGCCGGCCGACTTGAGCAGCACGTCCACCATGCCCGGCGGGCTTTCCGACAAGTCCCAATCGGTCGGCGGCGAAGACAGCGAGTTGACGATGAAGACGATGATCCTGCGTGCGTCGCTCAAGGGCGAGGTCTGGCCCGCTTCGTGCAGCGCCTCGATGATCTCCAACGTATCGAGCACGGCACGCATGCCCACGTTGTCCGAGACGCCACCATCCACGAGGTGCAGGAAGGGCCGCTTCGCACTGTCGCGAAAGCTCTGTTCGGCCCGCAGCGAGCGGATCGCCCGTGCGGCGGGCCGGGGCGGGTTGTCGGTGTCGAGAAACGGCTTCAACCAGGCAGGCGCGGCTGTGCCGCAGGTGCCGCCATAGTTGTTGAAGGTGACAGGCGAGAGGACCACCGGCACCGCCGACGAGGCGGCTGCCGCGCGCGACAGCGGCACCGCATCGAGATCCGAGCAGATGACATCGAATACGCGCTGGCTGAAGATGAAACGCGAGCCGGTGGAGATGTCGGTGGCCGAGGCCATGATCAGAGGCCCCTTGCCACGGCGCAGATCGCCGAATGTGGCGCCGTTGAACAGGATCTCGTCATACAACTGCATCGCCACTTCGGATCGACCCGTGCTCGTCCCTCCCAGGGTGCCCCAGTTGGACGGGCTAAACACACGCGCGGTGATCTCGCCCTGCACATCCCGCTTCAGGAAGCGCTGCTCGTACTCGTCGAACAGCTTGTCCCCGTACAGGCCGTAGGCCAGCGCGGTGAAGCTGCCGCCCGACACACCGGTGATGACGTCGACGGCATCCAGCAGGCGCACGGTGTTGCCTAGTGGGCCGACCACCTCGGTGCGCTTCAAGTACTCCAGCACGCCATACGAAAAGGCGGCTGCGCGCGTGCCGCCACCCGAGAAGGCAAGGATCACCAGGTTTTCCTTCTTCTCGCGGCCTTTCATTTTCGTCTCGAAACGGTAGCCGGCCGTCGGATCGGTTTGCGCGATGGGCGGATTCACCGGCCGGGTGGCGCAGCCGCCGAGTCCGAGCAGCATGGCGCAAACAACGGGCAGTAAACCCTTCATACGTGTAAACATGTTCCGCCCTTGTCCTTGACCGTTCAGATGTCCGTGGCCCTGGGCTGGCAACGGCAATGCCCGAAGGTTGTTGTCTAGCCTCGCCATGACGAGATCGGCGCGTATCTTAGCGGCCCGTCGAAACCCCGCGCCTGGCGCAGGCCTCACGAGCGCAGCGAAACCCTGCCGAGCAGCCGATCCCGGGTCGCGAACTCGCAGGTACATTTGCAGGTGGCTGCGTCAATGGGCAGAACGGGGCAAGGCTTGACGCAAAGGGATGGCTTGCTCCAGGACGCTGCGGCTCGTTTCGAGCGGGTTGGGTGATGGAGATTGCGAAACTCTTCTGATCGCCCCAAAAAAGGGTCTTCGACATTCCCGCCCCTCATGAGGGTCAAGCAAAGCGGCAACGCCACATTGGATCGACACCGCGCCATGCCTTCGTCTTCCGAGCCTCGGCCTTGAAGAGTCGTTGGCGCCGCTTTGCCGTCGTGGTCGCGACGCTGGTCTGCCTTGCATTGGGCGCGGCGATTGCCGCGTTGGTTGCAGGCGTGAGCTTCGATTTGTCACGCTGGCGCGATGCGGCTGCGCAACGGGCTTCCACCGCACTGGGGCGCCCGGTCGCTTTGCAAGGCGATCTTCAACTGACGCTGGGGCGCGAGTTGGTGCTGCGCATCGGCGATGTGCGGGTGCAGAACCCGTCGGGGTTCAGCGCACCGCAGTTCGTCTCTATCGGCGAGGCCAGGGTCCGCATCGATCTGTTCGACGCGCTGCGCGGCCAAGCGCGACTGCGCGGCGTGGAGGCCAGCGATATCGCCTTGTGGCTCGAACGGGCCAGCGACGGACGTGGCAACTGGAGCCTTTCCCAGCCACATGATCCGGCTTCACCGCGGGCCGCGTTCGATGTCGGGCTGATCAAGCTGCACCGGCTCGCCGTTCACTACCACGACCTGCGCTCGGCGACACGTCGCTCGCTCGAACTGGACGAGTTGTCCGGAAGCGTCCGGCCGAATGACCCAGCGCGCCTGGCGCTGCGCGGCCGAGTGGACGGCCGGCATCCGTACCTGCTCAGGATCGAGGGCGCGTCGTTACAGCTCCTGCAGCAGGCCACCGAGCCTTGGCCGTTCACGCTCCACCTCGAGTCCGCCGGCGGATGGCTGCATGCCGGTGGCACCCTCGACACGCGCCAAGCCGAGGCACGGTTCCATCTCGGCGGCGGTGCCGACGATCTGGCGCAGGCCGGTCGCCTGCTGGGTGCAAGCTTGCCGCAGCTCGGCGCCGCCACGGTGAGCGGCACCGTCGTGGCCAGGGCGGATGAGATTGCAGTCACCGGCCTGCAGGGCATGTTCGCAGAGGCCGAGTTTTCGGGGCAGCTTGCGCTGTCCTTCGGGGGTGCCCGCCAGCGGCTTAGCGGCGCACTGAGCCTGTCTGCGTTCGACCTGCGCCCCTTCCTCGGGCCCGATGCGCAGCCG
>DASQFA010000192.1:0-7566 GCA_035633375.1 Rubrivivax sp. | reverse complement strand
GCATGGCCTGGACGTGATGGACCGCAAGCTGCTCGAGGCGGTGATCCACCGCTTCGACGGCGGCCCGGTGGGCCTGGACAACGTGGCCGCGGCCATCGGCGAAGAAAGCGGCACGATCGAGGACGTGATCGAGCCCTACCTGATCCAGCAGGGCTACCTGCAGCGCACGCCGCGCGGGCGCATCGCCACGCTGGCGGCGTACCGGCATCTGGGCGTGGCGCCGCCCCGCCCTGCGGCGGACGATCTTTTCGAGGCCTAGGCGCGCCACCCATACCTCGCCCGCTCGCCGGCCTGCAGCACACCCGCTCCACACCGGTTGCACCCAACGCACAATGTACGTACACTGTGCGCATGATGAGCCTTCGCTTCGAGTGGGACCCCGTGAAGGCAACGACGAACTTGAAGAAGCACGGCGTGTCGTTCGACGATGCGCAGACGATCTTCTGCGACGAGCGCGCCCGCCTCATCGATGACCCCGATCACTCACAGGAAGAAGATAGATTTGTGCTGCTTGGCTTGAGCAGCAGCCTGAGGCTCCTTGTCGTCGCACACTGTTACCGGGCAGGAGGTGGTGTCATCCGGATCATCTCCGCGCGTAAGGCCACGCGCAGCGAAGAACGTTCATATCCATCGAGGTAAACCATGCGCAAGGAATATGACTTCACCGCCGCCAGGAAGAATCCGTACGCGGCGCAACTCAAGCAGTCGGTCACCATCCGGCTGGACCAGGACTCGATCGTCTATTTCAAGGCGATGGCGCAGGAAACGGGTATCCCGTACCAGAGCCTGATCAACCATTACCTCAAGGAATGCGCAGCTTCAAAGAAGAAGCTGAACTTGGCTTGGAAGTGAATTCGGTCTGGAGCTGGCGCAGCATCAGGCGGGGTTCGGCGTGCCACGCTCATTGGCGCAGACCTGCTCGGTTACGGTGAGCGCGGTGAGCGGGCATGCCCGTTTGTCGTGGTGCGCAAGCGGATCCAGCCCGTGATCCACCGCTTCGACGGCGGCCCGGTGGGCCTGGACAACTTGGCCGCGGCCATTGGCGAAGAAAGCGGCACGATCGAGGACGTGATCGAGCCCTATCTCATCCAGCAGGGGTACCTGCAGCGCACGCCGCGCGGGCGCATCGCTACGCTGGCGGCGTACCGACATCTGGGCGTGGCGCCGCCGACGACTGCGTCGGGCGATTTGTTCCAGGCCTAGATCGCGGGTGCGCGGCTGCGCTGCGCGAGGCTGAGTCAACCCCCGGATCAGGGGCCCTGCGACGGCAAAGCGACAGCGTGTAACCGACGTGACCTTGTGCACGTCCGCGCATGGCGCCTTGTAAGCGCAGCCGCGCAGCCCCCGCGGACGCGGGGCTTTCGCACGGCGCTTAAGTTGCGACACGCGCAGCCGATAAATACGATCAACACGTCAGGCATCTGCTGATTCGTCCAAGCGTCCGTGTAACTGGCGCCCACGATTCGGCGGACTGAAACCAATCCTTTAGCGCAACGAAAGAGTCCCATGCAGCGGAATCGCCCACACGGTTTCACTCTGATCGAGGTGATGATCACCGTCGCCATCGTCGCCATCCTGGCCGCAGTCGCGGTGCCGAGCTATTCCGCCTATGTGACGCGCGGCCACCTCGCCGACGCCGCGAGCGGCCTGGCCGCCACACGCGCGCAGATGGAACGTCACTACCAGGACAACCGCAGCTACGCCACGGTCGGCACCTTCACCACACCCTGTGCCGCAGCGACCGCCTCGCGCACCTACGGTCACTTCGTCGTCAGCTGCTCGGGCACGCCCGACGCCACCACCTTCACGCTGCTGGCCACCGGCAGCGGACCGGTGTCGGGCTTTGCCTTCACCATCAACCAGGCCGATGTGCGCGCCACCACGTTGGCGGCCAGTGGCTGGAACACCTGCGCAAGCAAGTGGTTGATGAAGAAGGGCGACACATGCTGACGCGCCCGCGCCGCCGTACATGCGGCTTCACCATCGTGGAGCTGATGGTGGCCATCACGCTGCTGGCCATCCTGCTGGCCATGGCGATGCCGTCGTTCACGACCTGGGTGCGCAATGCCCAGGTACGCACGGTCAGTGACGCGCTCCAGAACGGTCTGCGGTTAGCGCAGGCCGAAGCCGTCAGGCGCCATCGCCAGGTGGTGTTCTTCCGCACCAACCAGGCGGCTTGCAACACCACCATCACGGCAGATGCGAGCGGCGCATTCTGGTCCGTGCGCGCCTTGCCGCTGCTCGCCGGGGATGCTGCCGAGGCCGTGCAGTGCGGCGTGTTGTCCGACGTCGCGGAGGGCGTGGCCATCGCCGGAGCGGCCGCGTTGTGCTTCAACTCGGCCGGCCGGCAGGTAGCCAACGCCACTCCGGGCGTCGGCCAGGCCTGTGTGCTCGACGCCAGTGGCACGAGCACCTTCGACCTGACCAGCACCAATTCCGACCGGCCGCTGCGTGTGCTGGTGGCGCTGGGCGGCAGCGTGCGCATGTGCGACCCGGCGAAGGCGCTGTCTTCGTCGACACCCGAAGGCTGCCCATGAAGCGCCGACTCTTCACCCTGGCTCGGCCATCGCGCGGCCTGTCGATGATCGAAGTGCTGGTGGCGATCGTGCTGATCTCGTTCGGCATCCTCGGCCTGGCCTCGCTGATGGCCAGGGCCGTGCAGTTCTCGGTCAGCGCCGAGGACAGCCAGCGCGCGGCACTGCTGGCCAGCGAAATCACGACCACGATGTGGGGCGCGAATTCGGTGACGCTCGCGCCGGCCGTGGTCACGGCGTGGGCGACCCGCGTGGCCGATCCGGCCGTGGCCGGTCTGCCCAATGGCGTGGGCACGGTCGTCGTCACTGCCAACGTGGCGCGTGTCACCGTGCAATGGCGCGCGCCGCGCGCTGCGGTGGGTGAAGAGAACCGCTACGTCACCGACGTGGTCATCCCCGTACCCGCGCCATGAGAATCGCCCGTACGTCACTGCACATCGCCTCGAGGCGCCTCAGCCTGGCACACGGCTTCTCGCTGATCGAACTGCTCGTGGCCATGGTCATCGGCCTGGCCCTGATCCTGGCCCTGACGACGGTGATGATTCGTCATGACGCCGGCAAACGCACGCTGACCTCGTCGAACGACCTGTCGCTCACCTCGGCCTACATCTCGTTCGCGCTCGACCGGGACTTGCGCAGCGCAGGCTCGGGCTTCACACAGAACTGGCGCGAGACCTTCGGCTGCGTGCTGCGGGTGGCGCGCGCCGGGGCGCAGATCCTGCCGCGCACCAGCGCATTTCCGGCACCGTTTGCCAGCGTGCCGCAACAATTCCGCCTGGCGCCGGTGCTGATTCATGCCGGCGCCGGCACGGGCGGCTCGGACGTGCTCGCGGTGGCCACCGGCGCGTCCGGCCTGGGCGAAACGGCGCTCGCCGTGCAACTCGGCTCCAGCACCGCCAGCAACATGCGCGTCAACAGTACCGTGGGCTTGCGCGGCAACGATCTGGTGCTGGTAGCCGAAGACGGCGTCGGCTGCGTCGTGCAGCAGGTGGCCAGCCCGTTCACTGGCGGGGCCAATCAGTTGCTCAGCTTCGGCGGAGCCTACGCCAAGTCTGACATCGACTCGGTACAACTCGCCAGCTTCGGTGCCGCCAACCCGGCCTTCGTGTCCTTGCTAGGCAATACCGCCGGCAACCGGCCCGCGATGCAATTGATCGGTGTGGGCGCAGACGCCACGCTGTTCGGCTACGACATGCTGCGGCTCGATGGGACCGACGCCGCGCGACCGCTTGCCGATGGGGTGGCCGACCTGCGCGCGCTCTACGGTATCGACAGCAACAACGACGGCCAGATCGACGCCTGGGTGGCGCCCACTGACGCCAACTTCACCGCGGCGGCACTCACCGCCGGCACGCTCTTGGCCCAGCAGCGCGTCATGAGCATCATGGCCGTGCGCATCGGTCTGGTGCTGCGCTCCGACCGTATCGAACGCGAAGACGTCGCACCGGCGTCGATCACGCTCTTCACCGACCTGCCCGCCGGCGTGCAACACACGCACAACATCGCCGCAGGCGACCGCCGACAACGCTTTCGAGGTGTCGAATTCACGGTGCCGCTGCGCAACGTGATGCTGGCAGCGCGCTGATGAAACCTGCCCCTCGCTCCACCGCCACACGCCATGCGCAGCGCGGAGTCGTACTGCTGTTCGCGATGATCGCGCTGGTCGTACTGCTGATCGGCTCGATCGCGCTGATGCGCTCGATGAACACCTCCTTGTTCAGCGCAGGCAACTTCGGCTTCAAACGCGACCTGACCAATCAGGGCGAGCGCGCCATGGCCCTGGTGCTCACCACCGTGCAAGGCGGCGCCTTGGCCACCGAAGCGGCGCGCGAGGCCACGGCCACCGCCAACAACTACAGCGCGTCGATCCTGCCGACCAACGGCGAAGGCCTGCCGCTGGCGCTGCTGTCGGACGCGGCCTTTGCCGCGGTCGGCGTGTCCGGCAACGACATCGCAGCCGCCGACATGGGCGTGACGGTGCGTTACGTGATCGACCGACTCTGTGCCGTCGATGGGCCGGCCTCGGCCGACAGCTGCACGGTGGCCAGCGCACCGCCCCAGGGCGAAAGCGCGGGCAGCCCCACGCCCGAGCCCCCGATGCAGTTTGTCTACCGCGTGAGCATCCGCGTCGACGGACCGCGGCGCACGCAATCCTTCTTCCAGTCTACGTTCACGATTTGATTGCTTTGCCGAGGTTCCACATGAAGCGCTCTTCGATCGCCACCCGGGTTTTCAGAACCACAGTCGCCGCTAGCATCGGGGCGCTGGCCGGTGCGGCGCTGGCGGCCACGCCGCTGGCCGACCAGCCGGTGTTTTCGAGCGTCGCGGTACCGGGCAACCTGGCGCTGGCCTTGTCGGTCGAGTTTCCCACCGCCGTGAGCGTGGCGCACCAGGGCAAGTTCATTCCGGGCAATAGCTACCTCGGCTACTTCGACCCCGAGAAGTGCTACATGTACTACGTCGGCACCGAAACGGGCACCGACCTGAGCCATTTCTACCCAGTAGGCACCGCCGTCGCACGCAAGTGCACCGTGGCGGGCGACACCTGGAGCGGCAACTTCCTGAACTGGCTGACGATGCAGGCCATCGACCCGTTCCGTTGGGCGTTGACCGGTGGGTACCGTGTGGTCGATACCCCCACCACGACCATCCTGGAACGTGCCTGGGCCACCGACAACAACGACAACGGCAGCGACGAGAACTTCCCGATCATTCCGACCGCCAACGGCGATGCGAAGAAGGAACGCCCTTCCCCCACCGCCACGGAGATCGCCGACCACACGCCGCTGAGCTTCTCTTCGCTGAAAGTCAGCGTGCGCAAGCGCGGCAACAAGGTGCTGTTCACGAGTACCGCGGGGCTGGACAGCAACACCTCGACCACGCCCACGCACTACAACCAGTCCATCGCCGCGCCGGATCCCGCCACCATCTATTCCTTCTATGCACGGGTCAAGGTGTGCGACTCGGGCGCAGGCTACAGCCGCGAGGCCAACTGCAAGCCCTACGCATCGGGCTACAAGCCCGAAGGCCTGCTGCAGGAATACGCCGACCGCATCCGCTTCAGCGCCTTCGGCTACCTGAACGACCCGACCGACAACATCCGCGACGGCGGCGTGCTGCGCGCCCGGCAGAAGTTCGTCGGCCCGCAGGTCATCAACCCCGGGTCGGCTTCGACCAGCAATCCGGCAAGCGAATGGGACGCTTCGACCGGCGTGTTCGCGCTCAACCCGGATGCCACCGACGCGGCCAATACCGCCAGTGTGTTCGGCGTCCTGCCGGCGCAGGTGCCGAACAGCGGTGTCATCAACTACCTGAACATGTTCGGCAAGGCGCAGAAGAGCTACAAGCGCCGCGACCCGGTGAGCGAGCTGTACTACGCCGCGCTACGCTACCTGAAGAACCAGGGCAACGTGCCAGCCTGGACCAACTTCTCCAGCGACGGCAACAAGGTGCGCCTGATCGACGGCTTCCCGGTCATCACCAACTGGGACGACCCGATCCAGTACTCGTGTCAGAAGAACTTCATCCTCGGCATCGGCGACACCAACACCAACTGGGACCGCAACCTGCCGGGCAGCTCCGGTGGCTCGAATGAGCCGAGCATGCCTGGCGAGGTATCCGGCGACACCTCCGTCAATGCCGTCACCGCCACCAACAAGGTGGGCTCGCTGCACGGCATGGGCGGCTCGCTGGGCACCACTGGCATCAGCAACGGCAGCTACCTGATCGCCGGCCTGGCCTATGACGCCAATACCAAGGACATCCGCCCCGACGACGTCACCAAGCCGAAGACCAAGGGCAAGCAGACGGTGCAGACCTACTGGCTCGACGTGCTGGAATTCGGCAACTACGTCAGCAACAACCAGTTCTACCTGGCCGCCAAGTACGGTGGCTTCAACGCACCCGATACTTTCGATCCCTACACCCAATCGACCGACATCGCCGAAAACCTCTGGTACACCAATACCGACCTGGTCGGCGGCCAGAAGCGCCCGGACACCTACTACACCGTGGCGCGGCCAGACCAGATGGTCGCGGGCCTGACCAAGGCCTTCGCCAGCATCGCGTCCAAGCTGAAGGCGACGACCACCTCGTTCTCGACCTCGCTGCCGCAGATCGCGACCGCGGGCACCGCCAGCTTTGCCACCCAGTTCGACGCCAAGTCGTGGAGCGGCGAGATGGTCGCCAGCGAACTGACGGTGACCGCCGGCGTGCCACTGCTGACCGAGAACTGGCGCTTCAGCAACAAGCTCGACGCCCAGGGTGCAGGCACGGGCTGGGACACGACACGTGTCATTGCCACCTACAACACCGCCACGGGTGCCGGCGTGCCGTTCCGCATCGCCAGCCTGCAATCGCCGCAGTCCACGACGCTTGACACCGCCTTCGTCACGGGCGACGACAGCGCCAACTACCTGAACTATCTGCGCGGCGACCGCACGCACGAAAAGTCATCCACCAACAGTACCAGCACCAAGGCATATCGCGACCGCACCACGCTGCTGGGCGACATCGTCGGGTCGAAGGCGCGCCCGGTCGGCCCGCCCTCCTCGCCATATTCATCGGCCGCCAACGCCGGCTACGCCGCCTTCAAGGCGACCTACGCCTCCCGTCCCATGATGGTCTATGTCGGCACCAACGCCGGCATGCTGCATGCCGTGAACGGCGCGCTGACCGGTGCCAACGCGGGCAAGGAGCTGTTCGCCTACGTGCCGGGCGCCTTGTACGCCGGCCCGAGCGGCACGCCGCAGACCAACGGACTCGCCGCGCTGGGCAACCCGACCTTCACGCACTACAACTTCGTCGACGCCACGCCGGTCGCCGCCGACCTGGACCTCGGCAAGACCGTGGGCGGCAGCGGCAGCAACTGGCGCACGATCCTGGTCGGTGGTCTGGGCAAGGGTGGGCGCAGCCTCTATGCGCTGGACATCACCGACCCCGCGTCGATGGTCACTGGCGGTACGCCAGCGGCAAGAGAGGCCACGCTGGCGTCGAAGGTTCTGTGGGAGTTCACCGATCCCGACCTCGGCTT
>DASQFA010000191.1:0-2128 GCA_035633375.1 Rubrivivax sp. | reverse complement strand
GAGCCAGATCTCGCAGGGGTCGGTGTTCGCGGTGATTCCGCTGATGATCGTGCTGATGCTGCTGGCGACGATGGTCATGCTGGTCAGCTTCCGCCGCATGCTGATGGTGGTGGCGATCCTGCCGCTGGGGCTGATCGGCGTGGTGCTGTCGCTGCTGGTGTTCAACCGGCCGCTGGGTTTCGTGGCGATCCTGGGCATCCTGGCGCTGATCGGCATGATCGCCAAGAACACCTTGATCCTGATCGTCTCGATCGAAGAGGAGCGTGCCACCGGCCTCGCCGTGCGCGACGCCGTGGTGACCTGCGCCACCAACAGGTTGCGCCCGATGATGCTGACCGCGGTGTCCACCGTGCTGGGCCTGCTGCCGATCGCACCGACGGTGTTCTGGGGGCCGATGGCGTTTGCCATCATGGGCGGGCTGCTGGTGGCCACGCTGCTGACGCTGGTGTTCCTGCCCGCGCTGTACATGGCGGTGCTCGGCAACGAGAAGGCGGTGCAGCCACCCACCGACGCTGCGGCGCAGACCGGCTGAACGCAAATGCACAGTGACGCATTGCGGCCGGCCGCAAACGCCGTAAGCGGGGCAGACGTAGGCGCAGGTGCAGGCGCAGGCGCTGACAGCAGCGTGCTGGAGCTGTACCTGGCCGACACGCGGCAGTTGTTCAATTCGATGGACCCGGCGCCGTTTCGCAAGCGCGACCTCGACCCCAAGGCAGCCGAATACATCGTCGATTGGGCCCGCGAGGCGCCGAAAGGCCAGCCCTTGAGCCTGGTCGTGCACCTGGGGCAGCAGGCCAAGGGCGGCGATGACGGACCGATCTTGCGTGACGCCGTGCACGACTACTTCGCGGGCCGTGCAATCGCCACCCGCAAGGGTTTGCGTCAGCTCTTTCGTATCGGCCGAATCAGCCTGTTGATCGGCCTCGCGTTCATGGGCCTGATGATGCTGGCCGGCCAGGCGGCGTACAGCCTGTTCAGCCGCGAAGCCTATGCCGTGTTGATCAAGGAAAGCCTGATCATCAGTGGCTGGGTGGCGCTGTGGCGCCCGGCCGAGATCTTTCTCCACGAATGGTGGCCGATCCTCGGCGAGGCGCGGCTCTACGACCGGCTGGCGGTCATGCCGGTCAGTCTGCACGGTGCCAACGCGCCGGTGGAGCAGGCGGCATGAATGCCGGAGGAGGCCGTGCGCTGGCCGTGCGCGCGCTGCTGTACTTTGCCGTGTGGGTCGTCGTCGACCAGAGCGCCGAACCGGCGAACCTGGTGGTCGGCGTGCTGGCCAGCGCGGCGGCCGCCTGGGCCAGCCTGAAGCTGCTGCCGCCGGCCAGCGGCCGCGTGCGTATCGGCTTGCTGCTGCTGTTGCTGCCGCGCTTCCTGTGGCAGTCGCTGGTGGCCGGCATCGATGTCGCGCGCCGCGCTTTTGCGCCGCGGCTGGATCTGCAGCCCGGCTTCGTCGACTTTCCCGCAGGGCTGCCGCGCGGCCCAGCACGCAATGCCTTCGAGCTGATCGCCAGCCTGATGCCGGGCTCGGTGCCCAGCGATGAAACACAAGGCACGATCGAGTTCCACTGCCTCGACACGCGGCAGCCGGTGGTCGAGCAGCTGGCCGCCGAAGAGCGTGCCTACGCCAAGGCCCTGCTGCCGGGGCAGCGCCATGGCTGAATTCCTGCTCTCGGCCGGCGCGTTCGTCGTGCTGATGGTCGCACTCGGCCTGCTGCGCGTGGCGCGCGGGCCGGGGCGGGCCGAGCGCATGATGGCCGCGCAACTGCTGGGCTCGGGGGCGGTGGGTGCCCTCCTGCTGTTCGGCGCGGCCTCCGGCGAGAGTGCGGTGTTCGACGTCGCGCTGACGCTGGCGCTGTTGAGCGCCTTCGCATCGATTGCCTTCGTCAAGTTCGCGCTGCGCCAGGACCAGCCGGCCGACGACAAGGAGGGCGCCGGATGAGTCTGGTGCTGGACGTTTTCAGTGTCGTCGCCATCGTCGCCGGCGGGTTTTTCTACCTGGCCGGCACCGTGGGCCTGCTGCGCTTTCCCGACGCCTACACGCGGCTGCATGCGCTGACCAAGGCCGACAACCTGGCCCTGGTGCTGGTGGTCATCGGTCTGCTGCCGCAAGTGGGCAGCGTGCTGGCGG
>DASQFA010000190.1:0-2022 GCA_035633375.1 Rubrivivax sp. | reverse complement strand
CGGCGTGGTGCGGGATGTACGGGTCGGGTGTCATGTCTTGTCCTCCAGGGTTTGCCAAAGTCGTATCACCGCATAGGCGCGCCACGGCCGCCAGGCCTCGGCTTGGGCCTGCACCTTCGCCACGTCGCGCGTGCCCAGCGCATTCAGCAGCCCGATGTCGGTGCCTGCAAAGGCATCCGGCCAGGCGAGCACGCGCATGGCGATCAACTGCACAGTCCATTCACCGATGCCGGGCAGGGCGCGCAAGGCGTCCAGCGCGGCCTGCAGCGGCGCGGCCGGATGCAGCTCGATGCGCCCCGCGGCCACTTCTGCGGCCAGCGCCTGCAGCGCGCCCACGCGCTGGCGCACGATGCCCAGGCGGCCGATGCGTGCGGGATCGGCCGCGGCCAGGACGGCTGCCGCAGGGAACAGTCGATCGAGGTCAGCGAAGGGGGTGTCGATATCGTCGCCGAATTCGGCCACCATGCGCTGCGCCAAGGTGCGCGCGGCCGCCACGCTGACCTGCTGGCCGAGGATGATGCGCGCGGCGGTCTCGAAGCCATCCATCGTGCCTGGCAGCCGCAGCCCGGGGCGCGGCGCCACCGGCAGCGCCGCCAGGCCGGGGTCGATCTGCGCCGGGTCGGCATCCAGGTCGAGCGCGTGCCGCAGACGCTGCATCAGGCCGCCGGCGGCCGGCAGCAGCGCCGGTGCCAGGCTCAGCTGCAGCTCGTGGCGCTGCGGCACGAAGCGGCATTGCAGCCAGCCGCGCAGCGCCTGGCCCTGGTGCGTCCAGGCCAGCGTGCGCCGCCACGCCAGGCCCTCGACGCGCTCGACACCGGCGATGCAGCGCTGGCAGATGAAGCCGAGCATGCCGTCGATGTCGTAGGGCGGGCGGTAGGCCAGGCGCAGCGTGGGCAGCGTGTCGCCGCGCGCGGACCCAGCCGCGGCGCAGCGGCGTCGGCCGGCGGCGGGCAATGGGTTGGGTGCGGCTTGATGGCGCAAGGCACTCGGGTTCATGCGATAGCGCTGCAGGAACGAGGCATTGAAGCGCCGCAGGCTGGCGTAGCCGCTGGCCAGCGCCACCTGCGTCACCGGCAAGTCGGTGTCGGTGAGCAACTGCTTGGCGAGCAGCAGGCGATGCGTGCTCAGGTAGTCGATCGGCGTGACGCCATGCGCCTGCTGGAAGATGCGGCGCAGGTGCCGGTCGCTCACGCCCAGCCGCTCGGCGATGCGCGGCAGATAGGGGTCGTCGCCATTGCGCGCCGCCTGTTCGATCAGCCGCGCGGCATGTTGTGCCAGCACCGAGGGTGAATCCACCAGCGACAGCCCCGGTGCCAGCTCCGGGCGGCAACGCAGGCAGGGCCGGAAGCCCTGGCGCTCGGCGCTGGCGGCGTTGGCAAAGAAGCGGCAGTTGCGGCGCAGCGGTGTGCGCACGCGGCACACCGGCCGGCAATAGATGCCGGTGGAGGTGACGCCGACGAACAGCCGGCCATCGAAGCGCGCATCGTGTGTGCTCAAGGCCAGGTAGGCGGCGTCGTCTTCGAGTGTCATGCCTTCATCATAGGCGCGGCCTGGCCGCGGACTCGCCGTTTTCGGACCTGTGCCTGCCGGCGGCGGCCTGCACACGGCGGCCTGCAGACGGCTGCCTACAATCCGCCGCACCCCACGCCAAGGCAAAGCCACCATGCAGGTCGATTCGTCCGTGTTCAAGGCCTATGACATCCGCGGCATCGTCGGCCGCAACATCGACGAGGCCTTTGCCGAGCATCTGGGCCGCGCCTTCGGCTCCGAGGCCGTGGCTGCGGGGGAGCGTGCCGTGGCGGTAGGCCGCGATGGGCGCCTGTCCGGGCCGGGGTTGGCGACGGCGTTGATCCGCGGCCTGATGGCCACCGGGCTGGATGTGGTCGACCTGGGTGCGGTGACCACGCCGATGCTTTACTACGTGGCCGCCACGCGCGAGGCGCATGGCTGCCGCAGCGGCATCCAGGTCACCGGCAGCCACAACCCGAAGGACTACAACGGCTTCAAGATGGTGCTCGCCGG
>DASQFA010000189.1:0-2052 GCA_035633375.1 Rubrivivax sp. | reverse complement strand
CCCAGCGTGGACTTGCGCGACCAGCCCACAAGCAACGGAAAACCAAGTTCCAGCAACTCATGTTGTCGACGGTGCAACTCGATGTTGTGCGCGGCGGTCTTGCCGAATCCGATGCCCGGGTCGAGCACGATGCGCTCGCGCGCCACGCCCAAAGCCTGCAGCTGCCGGGCGCGGTCGGCCAGGAACAGCATCACCTCGGCCACCACATCGCTGTAGACCGGCTCGTGCTGCATCGTGGCAGGCTCACCGTTCATGTGCATCAGGCACACGCCGGCGCGCGGATGGGCGGCCACCGCCTGCGCCGCACCATTGCCACGCAGAGCACGCACGTCGTTGATGATGTCGACGCCTTCGTCCAGCGCCTCGCGCATCAGTGCGGTGTGTTGCGTGTCCAGCGACACCGGCACGCCCAGCCGCAGGGCATGCCGCAGCACGGGCAGCACGCGCGCGCGTTCTTCCTCGAAGCCGGGCGGGCGCGCGCCCGGGCGGGTCGATTCGCCGCCGATGTCCAGGATGTCCGCGCCCTGTTCGCAAAGCCTCTCGCAGTGCGCCATGGCGGCTTCGCTGCGAGCATACAAGCCGCCATCGGCAAAAGAGTCGGGCGTGACATTCACGATGCCCATCACCCGTGGGCGCGACAGGTCGATGCAAAAACGCGACGTCTGCCAGGCGTTCATGCGGCCAGGTTCCGACAGCAAGCCAAGTGCCGCAGCAGGCCCGGGCCTGAAGCCACGCGCAAATCAGAGCGGGGCCGAAGCCCCGCGACAACCTGCCGCCGCCGCCTCTTCAGGCCGTGGCATGCGCACCGTCAGGGTTAACCGGCGGCGGTGTTTCCGGCGCACGCGATGCTGGCGGCGTCCAGTCCTTGGGCGGCCGGGGCGGCTTGCCGCCCATGATGTCTTCGATCTGGTCGGCGTCGATGGTTTCCCATTCGAGCAGCGCCTTGGCCATGGCGTGCATCTTGTCCTGGTTGTCCTCGATCAGCTTGCGCGCAATCGCATATTGCTCGTCGATGATGCGCCGGATGACGAAGTCGACCTTCTGCATCGTCTGCTCGGACACGTTCACCTGCTTCGTCACCGAACGACCAAGGAAGACCTCGCCCTCGTTCTCGGCATACACCATCGGCCCCAGCTCGTCGGTCATGCCATAGCGCGTGACCATGTCGCGCGCGATCTGCGTGGCGCGCTCGAAGTCGTTGCTGGCGCCGGTGGTCATCTGGTTCATGAACACTTCCTCGGCAATGCGCCCACCGAAGAGCACAGAAATGGTGCTGAGCATGCGCTCCTTGTCCAGGCTGTAGCGGTCACCTTCGGGCAGCTGCATGGTCACGCCCAGAGCGCGACCGCGCGGGATGATGGTCACCTTGTGCACCGGGTCGGTCTTAGGCAGCATGCGCGCCACCAGTGCGTGGCCGGACTCGTGATAGGCGGTGTTCTTCAATTCCTCGGCGGGCATCGTCATCGACTTGCGCTCCGGGCCCATCATGATCTTGTCCTTGGCCTTCTCGAAATCGCCCATCTCGACCACGCGGCCGCTGCGCCGCGCCGCGAACAGCGCCGCCTCGTTCACCAGGTTGGCCAGGTCGGCACCCGAGAAGCCCGGCGTGCCGCGCGCCAGGATGTCGGCACGGATGTCCTGCCCCACCGGCACCTTGCGCATGTGCACGTTGAGGATGGCCTCGCGGCCACGCACGTCGGGCAACGACACGAATACCTGGCGGTCGAAGCGGCCCGGGCGCAGCAGCGCCGGGTCGAGGATGTCGGGCCGGTTGGTGGCGGCCATGACGATGACGCCGACATTGGTCTCGAAGCCGTCCATCTCGACCAGCATCTGGTTCAGCGTCTGCTCGCGCTCGTTGTTGCCTCCGCCGAGACCCGCGCCGCGGTGGCGGCCCACCGCGTCGATTTCGTCGATGAAGATGATGCAGGGTGCGCTCTTCTTGGCCTGCTCGAACATGTCGCGCACGCGCGCTGCACCCACGCCGACGAACATCTCGACGAAGTCGGAGCCCGAGATGGTGAAGAACGGCACCTTGGCCTCGCCGGCGAT
>DASQFA010000188.1:0-3342 GCA_035633375.1 Rubrivivax sp. | reverse complement strand
ACTACGGCCGCCGGGTCCACGACTACTACGGCATGCCGTGGCTCTGATCGGGCGCAGGGCGCAGCGGTCCTCGCGGCGTGGGCGGGCAGGCGCACGGCCGGTTGTCCTATAGGGGCTGCACCGCCACGGCGCGCACACTGGTGACCCGGCGGCGGCATCGACATCCCGCGACGAGACGACACCATGAAAATCCTGCTTGCCCTTGCCATCACCGCCTTGCTGGCGGGCGGCTTACCCGTTTCCGCGCTGGCGCAGGCCGGCGCCGCAAAGCCGGACGCCGACCGTGGAAGCGCGGTGGCGCCGCCGCGCACGACGCAGCCTGAACCGTTGATCGCGCCGCGGATCGTGCCACCGCTGGTCAAACCCAAGCCGCCGACGGCGGATCCGCCCGCCTTGCAAGGGGGCAAGCCTGCACCACTGGGCGGCTACAACGACGCCGCACGGCGCTGTGAGTCGCTTTCGGACATCGAGCAGCGAACTCGCTGCCGTGACAGGGTGGTGCGGGAGTTCCCGGTACGGCCGCCGGGTTGATC
The DNA here is from genome assembly GCA_035633375.1 of Rubrivivax sp. GTDB lineage: Bacteria > Pseudomonadota > Gammaproteobacteria > Burkholderiales > Burkholderiaceae_C > Rubrivivax. The sequence continues at coordinate 2,809 of DASQFA010000188.1, read as the reverse complement.
GCGCTGCGCAACGCACATCACGGAGCGAATTCATGAACAAGCCATGGTCGCGCACCCCGTCGAAGGTGGACCTCAGTGATCCAAGCAACCTCGAATACTGGCGCGAGCATTTCGGAGTTACCACGCAACAACTCGAGGAAGCTGTCGCCGCGGTGGGTGGCGAACCGCCGGCGGTGCGCGAGCATCTGTTGAGCCAGGGCGGCAGCGCCGGTCCTGGTTGAGGCGCGATAAACCGCCAGCGGCGACCGCTGGCGGCTTAATTCAATTCAGCCAGCCCCACCAAGGCGGCCGGCCCTTTGAGTAACGTGCGGATCAGCGGCGAGCGCCAGATAACGCACGTTCGGTGGCTTCTGAGTGCCAGGCATTCGTCGTCACATCGACCTTCTCGGCCCTGCCATTGTCGAAGTTGATCTGAACCTCATAGGTGTTGGTGCCCTTCACGATCTCGTATTCGACGTAGTTCCGCTCCTTGTCGTTGACCGAAGTCACCTGATAGCCCATGCTGCTCAGCTGTTGTCGGTAGTGACCCAGATCCCGGCCCGGGGCCAGCGCTTTTTCCAGCCGCTGCTTTTCGTCGGCCCAGGGCTGCATGCGCGAGCGATCGCTGTAAGTCTCGTTACCCCGTTCGAAGCGGGTGGCCACCCGTACGCTCTGGCCCTGCATCGCGGCCTTGGTGGCGTCGCTGCGCCACAAGTTGGTCGTGACGTCGACCTTGGTCGCCTTGCCGGCCTTGTCGAAGTCCAGGCTCAGCTCATAGGTCTGGTTCCCCTTGACCAGCTCGTACTCGGCTGCGTCGGCCTTGTCGGTGTTGACGGACGTCACATGGAAGCCGCGATCGGCCAGCCTCTTGACATAGAAAGCCTTGTCCTGGCCCAGCTGCAGCTCACGATCCAGCTGTACCTTCTCGTTCGACCAACCCTTCATCTGGGCGCGGTCGCTGTAGTCGATGCCCTGGCGCGTTGGCGCTGGCGTCTGCGGGTTTTCGATCCGGGCCGCCTGGTTGTCGGCAGCAACCGGGGACACCGTCAGCACAGCGCTCAGCGCGGCGATGGACAGGCTGATCTTCGTAGTTGCAAACTTCATGAGGTAACTCCTTGTCATCGAACATCGAGTTTCCGCGGGTTGCAGTTGCGTAGGTGTGAAGACGGCGCGCAACCTCTACGGCCCAGGCATCCATCGTGCGGCGGGCAGGCGTCGCCCGGTATCGGAAAAGCAGTCGTCGCGAAGTCGGAAATGTCCGATAAGGCTGTGAGCAGAGCACAGCGCTGCCCAGCACGGCGACAAGCGGCTGCCAAGATCAGTGCCGAACTGTCCGAGGCGGTCTGGGAGACGCGCTACGGCGGCGTGGTGGCGGGCACACCGTCACTGCGGCCCGAGCATGCGGCTGGCATCGACCCAGCCATCGAACTGTTCGCCGTCGAGGCCGCCGACTTGAAGTGCGGCCTCGCGCAAGCTCAGTCCGTGGGCATGCGCGTGCTTGGCGATCTGCGCTGCGCGGTCGTAGCCGATGTGCGGCACCAGCGCGGTCACCAGCATCAGTGAGCGCGCCGTCAGATCCCGGGTGCGCGTGGCATCGACTTCGATACCGTCGACACAGTGCGTCGCGAAGCTCGCCATCGCATCGGCGAGCAGCCGCAGGCTGTCGAGCAGGTCGTGGGCGATCAAAGGCTTGTAGACGTTCAGTTCGAAGTGCCCCTGGCTTGCCGCCAGGCCGATGGCCACATCGTGACCCATCACCTGGGCGCAGACCATGCTCAGCGCCTCGACCTGGGTCGGGTTGACCTTGCCGGGCATGATCGAACTGCCGGGCTCGTTGGCGGGCAGGCGCAGTTCGCCCAGGCCGGCACGTGGCCCGCTGCCCATCAGCCGGATGTCGTTCGCGATCTTCGTCAGCGCTATCGCCAGCATGCGCAGCGCGCCGTGCAGGCCGACCAGCGCTTCATGACCGGCCATCGCGGCAAAGCGATTGCCGGCCACGACAAAGGGCGCTTCGAGCCGCACCGCCAACAGTGCTGCGACGCGGCGGCCGAACTCGGGGTGCGTGTTCAGACCGGTGCCGACCGCGGTGCCGCCGATGGCCAGCGCATGCACGTCGGGCAAGGCGCGAAGCAGCGCGGCCTGGGCCAGCGCGAGCTGGGCGTCGTAGCCGCCGAACTCCTGACCGAGCGTGATCGGCGTTGCGTCCTGCAGATGGGTGCGCCCGACCTTGATGACGCCGGCGAAGGCCTCGGCCTTGGCCTGCAGCGCGCCGCGCAGTTGCGCCAGGCCGGCCACGAGCGGGCGCGTCTGCAGCACTGCGGCCACGTGCATCGCGCTCGGGAACACGTCGTTCGACGACTGTCCCAGGTTGACCTGGTCGTTCGGATGAATGCGTCGTGCGGCGCCCAGCCCGCCGCCCAGCGCCAGCGATGCGAGGCCGGCAACGACTTCGTTGACGTTCATGTGGCTCTGCGTGCCAGAGCCGGTCTGCCACACCGACAACGGAAACTGATTATCGAACTCGCCCGCCGCGACGCGCTCCGCCGCAGCAGCGATGGCTGCCGCGATGACGGGCGGCAATAGGCCGAGCTCACCGTTGACCTGTGCCGCCGCGCACTTGATCTGCGCCAGCGCGTGCACGATCTGCAGTGGCATGCGCTGCGTGCCGATCGCGAAGAAGCGTCGACTGCGTTCGGTCTGCGCGCCCCACAGCGCGTCGCCCGGCACGTCGATCGGGCCGAAGCTGTCGGTTTCGGTACGCTTGTCTTTCTTGCCATGCAAGCACAGTGCTTTCATCGGATGTCCTTCAAACAGCAGCGATGCGGGACAT
>DASQFA010000187.1:0-4720 GCA_035633375.1 Rubrivivax sp. | reverse complement strand
GGGTTCATGCGCGAATCGGCTGCGGCGGACTCCTCGGCCTGACGCAACGATTGAAGCCCCGACAAGCGGCTCGACGTACGGGCCCGCCGACCACAGTGCAGAGTTGTCCACGGCGGCGGGCGGGCGTCGCTTGCGACGAACCGACCGACCGACGCGGTGGGCAACTCGTCTCGGAGGCTCAGGACGGCCGAAAACCACCCACAGATGGTCCGGAAGAACCGTTTTTTTGAAGAAATCAGGGGGTTTTGCTTTTCAGCTCGTCTCACGGCCGACCACGAACTTCAGCCGGTCTCTACGGGATGTTGACTGGTAACGCAGAGGAAACCCCTCTGGTTTCAGTCTTTCGACGGCAGCCCGATGAAGGAACCCGAGGTCCAAGTATGCGCCTATTCGGGTGTGAGCGATCGATCCTTCAGTGCTGCCCGGCAACTTCATCGGCGGGCCTGTCCGCTGCGCATCGAAGCGCCCGCAGCATCGCCCGCGCTTGCCGCTTCAGGCGATGAGTTGCAACCCGGGCGGCAAGGCGTCACCGAACAGTTCGCGCTCGGCGGCCTCGTCCAGCGCCACCACCTCGCGCACCCGGGCGATCCAGCCCGGCGGCGCGGCGTGCGCCTGCAGCCTGACGATCACGCGCTCGCCGGTCTCGGCCGGCAGGTCGCGCGCGCGGTCGCCACTGCGGCGGGCCAGGTTGGCCGCTGCGGCCGCGGCACCGTCGAGCTGCTTCCAGTCCAGCGCCAGCAGCACGTCCAGCCAGGCCTGCGCGGTTTCGATCGGCACCACGCCATGCGCACTGCCGTACATCGGCACGCGCGCGCCCAGACGGCCCAGCGCCCACAGCGTCCAGGGGTCGCGGGCCGGCGCCTGGGCGGTGCCTGCCCCGGCCGGGCGCAGGCGCTGCAGCAGCCAGTTGCCGATCTCTACCTTGTGCTCGGCCGGCACGCGCTCGAGCGAGGCTCCCAGCCGCAGCATCTCGTCCCAGCCGCCTTTCACCAGGTGCGCCGGGCGCAGGGCGATGCCGGCTTCCTTGCCGCGCAGGTTGAACGCGAAGTCCTCCAGCAGCCGCGACTGCGCCGCCTCGTCCAGCCCGCCGGCGACGCGGCGCCACAGCGTCCACCATTCGCTGTTGACCTGCGCGTCGTGGCCATGCTGGACGCCCTGTTCGAACAGCGGCCACAGTTGCTCGATGCGCCAGCCGTCCAGCGCGTCGCCGAAACCCGGCCGCAGGCACCAGCCGGCCAGGCCGAGCCAGACGCGCTCGTGGTCGGCCGAGCGGCGACGGCCACGGTGGCGCTGCCACAGCGCGTCGAACAAGGGGCGCAGCAGCGCGGTCGGCCAGCGCTCGCGGTGGCCGAGCAGGGCCTCGAGCTGCTGACGCAGCTGCTTGACGGCCTTGGGGTCGGCGTCGCGCAGGCGCGCACCAAAGGCGCGTTCGATAAGGGCCACCGCCTCGTCGAAGCGCGGCGGCAGGCCCGGCGCGGCGGGGGCGCTTGCGGCCGGCTCGCCACGCAGCTGGAACTCGAGCTTCCAGCGCTGCGCCGGGTCTTGTGCGGCCACGCAGTGCACCTGCAGCGTGCCCACCTCGGTCAGCGTGGCAGCCAGTTGCACCGCAATCCCGCGGCGGCCCTCGCCGCGCACCACGGTGGCCAGCGGCGGCAGGGCCTGTGCGTCGCGTTCGGCCAGGTCGACCAGTTCGCCTGAGAGGGGTGCTGCCTGGCCCGCCACTTCGGCGGTGGTGGCGGCGAGGTGAAAGAGCACCGGTTCGCCGACGCGCAGCTCGAAGCGGCGGCCCTCCAGGCGCACTTCGTGGCCTTCCTCGGTGCCCTGCGGCAGCAGGCAGACGGCGGGCTTGGCGCGACCGCCTGTGCCATCGTCCAGGCGTAGAAAGTAGCTGCGCGGCGAACCGCCGCCGATGCGTGGTGCCAGCCCGCGGCGCGCCAGCGCATGGGCCACGGCGCCGCGCGCCACGGCGACATCCGGGTCGTCGTTGTGCAGCAGGCGCAGCGGCTGGCCGCTCCAGCCCGACAGCGTGGCCTGCATGCGCGCGGCGATGGCATGGGCACGGAACACGCCGCCGTTGAGCAGCAGTGCGTCGGGCCAGCCGGCGCTGCGGTGCTGCTGAAGGAAGGCGGCGACATGGCGCGTCACCGCGGCGTCCGCCACGTAGGGCAGGCCGAAGCTGACCAGGCCACTTGCGCGCTCGCGCCGCGGGCCTTCGTCGGCCGCGCCTTGCGGGAAGAAGCCGTCGACGAGCAGGGCATGCACCTCGTCGCGCGTGAAATCGACCGAGCGCGCGCCGCCGATCAGCCGCGCTCCGCCGCCCAGCAGCGTGACGCTGGCGCTGGCCGGCGCGTCGATGGCGAGCAACCGCTCCTTGACGGCGCGACAGCGCTCCACCAGCTGCGCCAACTGGCCGGCGGGCAGCCGCGACGCCTGGCCCAGCCGGAACTCGGCCTGGTGGGCCAGCGCCAGGTCCATGTTGTCGCCGCCCAGCATCAGGTGGCGGCCGACGGCAAAGCGCTCCAGGCGCGGCTCGCCGTCCTGCAGCTCGACGCGCACCAGGCTCAGGTCGGTGGTGCCGCCGCCGACGTCGCAGACCAGCACCAGCCGCGTGTCGGCCAGGTCCTCGCGCAGCGTCTTGCGGTGGCGGAACAGCCAGTCGTAAAGCGCCGCCTGCGGTTCTTCCAGCAGGCGCAGCGTGCTCAGCCCGGCAGCGTGCGCGGCTTCCAGGGTCAATGCGCGGGCGGCGTCATCGAACGAGGCCGGCACCGTCAGCACCAGTTCCTGCTGTTCCAGCGGCTGTGCCGGATGGTGGTGGTTCCAGGCGGCGCGCACATGCGCCAGGTAGCTGGCGCTGGCCGCCACCGGAGAAACTTTTGGCACCTCGGCAGGCGCACCCCAGGGCAGGATGGCGGCCTGGCGGTCGACCGCGGCATGCGACAGCCAGCTCTTGGCGCTGGCCACCAGCCGCCCCGGCACCTGGGCGCCGAGTTGGCGCGCCAGCGAGCCGATCACCGCGCCATCGTCCGGCACGGCCGCCGGCCAGGGCAGGGCGCAGTCGCCGGCCGCCAGCTCGCCCGCTGCCGGGTGGTAGCGCATCGAGGGCAGCAGCGGCCGCGCCGCCACCTCGCCCGCAGCCACGAGCTGGTCGATGTCGAACAGGCGGATCGCCTGGCGCGACGCACCGCCCTTCACCGGCGCGTAGGCGAGCACCGTGTGCGTGGTGCCGAGGTCGATGCCGACGCTGAAGGCCGGCGCCGCCCCGCCCGGCCGCTGGCGGCGCGGTGCGGTCACTGCAGCACCCTGGGGGGCCTGCGGCCCGTCCCGCCAGGCGGGAGCGAGCCCTGCTTCGGGCGGCCGGGCGCAGGGCTCAATGGAGCACCCTGGGCCTGCGGCCCGTCCCGCCAGGCGGGAGCGAGCCCTGCTTCGGGCGGCCGGGCGCAGGGCTCACGCCTCCGCTCGCTCCTGCCGTTCGCCGCGCACGTCGTATTCGACCTTCCATCGCTCACTGCCGCTCAGCGGCAGGGCCTCGATCTGCAGCGTGCCGGCCTCCGTGACGCGGGCATGCAGGCGCACGGGCACCACGTCGCCGGCATGGCGGCCCTCGGGGGGCAATGTGGCCGAAATGACGTCCAGCTCCTGCAGTTCATCGCTGCCCCAGACGTCCAGCAGGGTGCCGACGACGTCCTGCCGGCGCACCGACGAGGCGAAGAAGCGAAAAGCGACCGGCTCGCCGACGACCAGGCCGAGCACCAGTTCGGGCACCTCGGCCTCGGTGCCCTCTTCCATGCCGAAGGGCGCCACGCACAGCGCCTGCACCGGCGGCTCGACGCCAGGCACCGCGGGCATCGTCGATTCGACGGCGATGTAGTAGGCGAAGGCCGTGCCGCCGCGTATGCGCACGCCCCGGCCGCGGCGCACCTGGCCGTAGTAGGCAGCGCCGCGCGCCACCGCCAGGTCCAGGTCGGCGCCGGCCAGCAGCCGCGCCGCTTCGGCGCCATCGGCCGCCAGCCAGCCGTTCAGCGAAGCCAGCGTGCGCTCGGCCAGCGCGGCCGACTTGAAGACGCCGCCGTTGAGCAGCACCGCGGTCGGGTGGATGAAGCTCGCGCCCGCGGCCAGCTTGTCGGCAAAACCCTCCAGCTCGGCGACGGCACCCCGCTGCCGGCCCAGGAAGGCCGCCAGATGGCGCGTCACCGCGGCGTCCTGCGCATAGGGCAGCCCCAGTTGAGCCAGGCCGGCGCGCACGCGGCTGAGCGGCCGCGCCGTGGCGTCCACCTGTGGAAAGAAGCCCTCGACGAGGAGGGCCCTGACCTCGTCGCGCGTCAGCTCGGTGCGGATCGAGCCCTTGATGAGCTTGCTGCCGCGGCTGGGCACGACGATCGGCTCGGCGTCGCGACCCTCGCCGCCCGCGCCGAGCAGGCGCTCCTTGGCGCTGCGGCAGGCGTAGGTCAGCGCGCGCATCTGCCAGGCGTCGAGCGCCGTGCCGGCGGCAGCGAGCTTGCGCGCGACCACGTGCGCCAGTGCCAGGTCCATGTTGTCGCCGCCGAGCACGATGTGGTCGCCGACGGCGATGCGATGCAGCTCCAGGCTGCCCCCCGCGTCGAGCACGGCGATCAGCGAGAAGTCGCTGGTGCCGCCGCCGACGTCGATGACGAGCAGGATGTCCAGCGGCCGCAACTGCTTGCGCCAGCCGCCGGCGCTCGATTCGATCCAGGCATAGAGC
>DASQFA010000186.1:0-3595 GCA_035633375.1 Rubrivivax sp. | reverse complement strand
GAGTCGAAGGTGGTGTGGGCGGGCCTGGCTTGGCCGATGCCCACCCAGGACTTTGCATCGAACTTGAACTCGGCGATCGCGCAGGTGGGCATGTGGGTGATTGCGCTGTCGAAGTGATGAGCCAGCTCAGTGAAGCCGGGGTTGTGACCGACCAGCATGACTCGGGCCACTTTGTCGTCCAGCGCTTCGACGACGGCGATCAAGTCATCCACCGCGGCGGCATAGAGCCGGTCTTCGACGGTGATGTCTTCGAGCTTGTACTCGAGGCCCGCGGCGATGAGCTTCGCGGTCGCAAGCGCACGCACTGCCGGACTCGACAGGATCAGATCAGGCATCCCGTGCCGTGGCGACCACCGCTTGCTCATCCTCATCGCGTCGCGCTCTCCACGGGCCGAAAGTGGTCGATCGCGATCCATCCAGGATGTATCGTCCCAGCTCGACTTGGCATGACGGAGCAAGTACAGCGTCTTCATTCGGAGTCCTTCACGTCGAGAGACGTCGAGATCGTCGCGCCAGTGGTTCGGGGCAACTGCCTGCGATTCCCCACTCTACTCGCTGCCTCGTGCAAGATCATCCAACCCAGGCGGCAAGGCCCGCCGCTCAGATAGCGATCAAGGCTGCCCACACGATCGTGTGGGCCTTCTTTGTCGCCTGCATCGTCGCGATCCCGTTGGCCGCGTGCCAGGGTGCGCATCGGACTGCCGCGTGGTTCGCGGCCATCGTCGCGGTGGAGGTCGTCGTGTTGGCGGCCAACGGCTGGCGCTGTCCACTCACCGCCGTTGCCAGTCGCTACACGGATGAGCGGCGCGACAACTTCGACATCTTTCTGCCGCACTGGCTGGCCAAGTACAACAAGCACATCTTCGGTGCCCTCTATGTCGCGGGTGTCACCTTCGCCCTTGTGCAGTGGATGCGAACCTCGCCTTAGCCTTGGTCACGACGTCGTCTTGCATCACCTGAGGGACGACGATTCTCCCGGACGCGATGTACCGCGTCGCCCGCCCTGCTTCATGACAAGACAATGACAATCGGCCGCTTTGCGTTGAATAGCGGGAGGCCGCACTTCGCCACCGCGGGTTGAAGACAATTCGCCGCTGTGATGGCCGCTAAGTGCCCTGGCGCACGTTGATTCGGAGCCCGTCCGTGCTAGGGTGCAGCAGCACCCAGACAAGCCGAGGAGTCCACCATGCCCACCGTCCAAGAGAAGCAGCCCGATCAGAGGCGAATCGTCGCATCGCTCGCTGCCGAATGCCATGTGCCGATCGGCGAGATGGCGACACTGTACGAACAAGAACGGGCCGAACTTGTGCTGGGCGCGCGCATCACGAAGTTCCTTCACATCTTTGCGACTCGCAACGTCCTGGAAGTCCTTCGCATGCGCGGCCTCGACAAGCAAACATCGAGGCTCGCGAAGCCCACTGCGCTCACCGTGTGACGCTGCTCGGTGCACCGTGCCATGGGCCGTCATAGGGACCCTCATCGAGGGCCGCCATTTTGATACGCAGGCAAGTCGTCCTGGGCGCTACCGCCTGCGGTGCCCTCGTATCGCCGTTGGCAGCGTGTTCTTCAAACACCGGGGAACAAGATGCCGCTCGCGCCCTGCGGCGACCCTTTGCCGGCGACGCAGGAGATCGCGGCCTGCTGATGCGAGAACTGGTGCGCTACGCCACCCTAGCACGGAGCCCATCGGCGCAAGGCTGATGCCGGGCAGCGGCAGGTTCACGCCAGCGCCCACCGCCAACGGGCTGTCGGAGAGCTTGGCGAAGAAGGCCGGTGCGTAGGCCGTGGCCAGACCCACTTGCGTCACCGCGAATGGCAGTGTGGCGCCGGTGCCGGCCGTCAAGGCCGGCACGTTGACGTTCAGGCCGATGCCGGCAGGCATCAGTGGCCGGCCATCGCGGCGCTCGGCATGGTGCCGGGGCGGGCGGATCTCCAGCACCTCGTCAAGCAGCCGCACGACGACGTCTGCCACCTCGAAGGCGCGTGCCGTGGCCGGCAGCGTGGCGCTCCAGTTGACCTGGCTCGTTGTCGCATCACTCACGGCCAGCGCCGGCAGGCCGCGGTTGATCGCATACAGCAGGTTGTTGAAGGTGCCGCTGCTGGGGTTGATGTGGCCGGTGTTGTTGCCTTCGTTCGGGCCGGAGATCACCAATTCGGGCGACGCGCCCCACTTGGCCCGCGCGGCCACGTCGATGCCGTACAGGCAGGCCGCCACTGGCGTGCCGTTCACATAGTGCGCGTCGGCATCGGTCGGATCCTGGCCGATGCCGGGGGTGCCGGCCGGCAGGCCCAGCGCCCGGGCGGAGCGCTCGGTGCCGGTGAGTGCCGGCACCGGGCTCAGGAAGCCGATGTAGCCGCCACGGCCGGATTGGTTGTCGATGGGCGCGGCGACGATCACGCTGTGGCCGGCTTCCGAAAGGCGCTGCTTGAGTGCGCGCAAATTGGCCGCGACGATGCCGTCGTCATTGCACAGCAGGATGTTGCGGGCCTGCGCTGGCGCCACGGCCAGCATCGCGGCCAGGCAGCCCAGGTGGAGCAGGGGGCGTAGGGTCATCGTTTTCTCCGCAGGTGTGAATGGATGCGAAAAATTTTGGTTACCATCCATGATGAGGCGATGACCCCGCCGCAGGACAGTGCCGTCGCAGCGCTGACGCCGCGGTGGCCCCAGACGCCGAGCGGATCGAGCCTTCGATCCTGGCGTTCCGCCGGACCGCGTGCCGTTGCTACTTCATTGAGCAGTCATGTGGAAGATGCACAGCCGGCCTCGAAAGTGCGGCGATTTCAAAGCACTTGTCCACAGCCTTGTCCACTGCCGCAGTGAATAACTCGCCGGTGCCTTCGGTCCACTTCGGGCTGGATACCGACTGAACCCTTTGTCATTACTTCCGACTGTTCAGGCCAGGGAACCGTGTAGAGCGGTTCTTCTTTGCGTCATTCGCTGGTGTAGAAGAACTGCTCGGAGATGATCTTGCCATCATCCACTTCATAGACGCACAGTTCTTCCATTCTGACCCGGCCGCGACCCTTCATCGTGGTGTCGAGTTCCATCGACACGGTGAAGAAACTGCCGGCGACGATCGGTTCGCTCACGACGATGCCATGAACGGTCTCGACGCCGCGCACGAACTCGCGCCCCTTCTCTTAAATGGCGTCGAGCCCTTCGGCCACCTCGACGGGTGCGCCTTCGGGTTCGATGCTGAAGGCGTCGTCGGCGAACAGTTCAGTTTGCGCCTGCTCGAACTGGCCTTGGCGGCACAGTTCGACAAGCCGGTCGGCAATATGGCTGGTCATCATGGGGGTGGCTCCGTTCAGCGTTGAGGGGAATGGGCAACTTTGGTCGCCCCACGCCACTCAACGCTAAAGCTACGCTAAAGCGCGCCTGTGACTAAATGACGACAACTGCGTCGGCAGGCCGGATGCATGTCTCGGACGCGGCCTTCTGGGCGCAGGCGAACTTGGTCATCGTCTGTCGCCCGTCGAGCCCCCACGCTTTGCGCCTTGGGAGCGGATCTTCTTCGGTCCGCGCCGATGCGGCGCGGCGTCATGACCGTGGAGCAAGTGGTTGGCACTCCGGCTGGAACTCCGGCTGGCACTA
>DASQFA010000185.1:0-14282 GCA_035633375.1 Rubrivivax sp. | reverse complement strand
AAGCCCTTGGTCTGCCCAGGTGCCGAGATGTCGTCCATCGCGCCCTCGATGCCGATGATCGGGCAGGTGATCAGCTCGGGGCGGACCAGCTTGCCGTTGTAGGTCATCGAGCCGTTGGCGAGGTCCTTGTTCATGAACACGCGCTTGACCGTGTCGGCGTAGAACTCGGCCGTAAGGTCGGCGACCGCGAAGTACTCGGCGTAGAAGCGCTCGATGCGGTTCACGTCGGGGTGGGTGTCGTCGGCCACGTAGTGCTTGTAGAGCTCGCCGTGCGAGGAGAAGTGGCTCTTTGGGTTCATCGCGATGAACGACATGAGCTGCACGTAGCCGGGGTAGACCTTGCGGCCGTTCGGGGCTTCCGTGATGAAGGTGGTCAGGAAGGTCGGCAGGTGCATCTTGTCGGCCAGCTTGGTGACAGCGGTCGGCGCCGCGCCCGGGTCGAGCGGACCGGCCATGACGGTCAGGGTGGCGGGCTGGGCCTCGGGCTTGTCCTCGGCGATCCGCGCCGCGGCCATGACCGACGGGACCGTGGACTGGCAGATGGCGATCACGTGGGCATCCGGGCCGAGCATCTCGATGAAATGCACGACGTAGTCGGCATAGGTCTCCAGGTTGAACTCGCCCGCCTCGACGGGGACATCACGCGCGTTGACCCAGTCCGTGATGTAGACCTCGGCCTCGGGCAGCAGCCGCTCGACCGTCGGGCGCAGCAGCGTTGCATAGTGGCCGGACTGGGGGGCGACCAGCAGCACCTTGGGGTCGCGGCGCTTGGTGTCGCGCACGAAGTGGATCAGCTTGCAGAACGGCTTCTCCTCGACGACCTGCTCGGTCACCTCCACCTTGTGACCGTCGATCGTGGTGAAGTTCAGGCCGAACTCGGGTTTGACGTAGTCGCGGGCCAGCTTCTCCATCAGCGATACGTTGGCATCGGCAACTTTTTCCAGGTATTCCTGGATGCGCTGCACGATCTTGGGCTCGCCGTAGGTCTTGCCCACGTCGCGGAAGACGTGCAGCCTGTCCCGCTGCATCGCGGTGCTGAGCGAGACGAGCTTGAGGTAGTTCGCACTGACGCGGTGGAAGTGGTCGAGCCAGGGGTTGTAAGGACCCACGTACGCGTCGTCGCTGTCGCTGTCGCTGTCGCTGTCGCTGTCGCTGTCGCTGTGGGACATCAACAATGACATCAGATTGGGGGCCTTCGGTGCCATGTTCTTTTCCTCCACGTCCTACGGCACCGAGCGTCGCACCACCGTTGCCTGCCTGACATGCTAAACGAACCACGCGCCACGGCCTAGGCGGCTGTAGCGCTTGGGGCGTCGATAGCGAAAAGCGGCCCCAGCGAGGACAGTTTTTGCGGGATTGGCGCTCCCATCGCCCAGCTAGAGGACAAGAAGCCGGTGAAAAATGGACCACTGCGGCCGATTTGCAGACAACGTTCCCTATGCCCGACAGGCTCCTAATCTAAGCTGCCCTGATTCATCGGACGGTGTGGAACCTGCCTTCCTGATTGGCGATGTACCCGCAGGCGACGCGGGTGTTTGCGCGCCGTTGGCTGGGATGACCCTCGATGGGGCCGCAGCCGGGCAGCGCAGAATGTGCACCTTGCCCCCAGCAGACAAACCATGCCGATGCCCGCCACTGCACGATGGACCCTGCTCGCTGCCATGGCGCTGGGTGCTTCCACCCCGGCCGCCGCGGCCGCCGAGTCGGGCAAGGCCGCGGTGCTGGAAAGCCTGGGCCCGGCCGGCGGGGGTTACCACGCGAAGAACGAATACATCGAGATCGATTCGATCGTGCCGCGGCTGTACCTGAGGACGCGGCTGCCGGGCGACCTGGGCGCCGGCCGTTGACGGCGATGACGGCCGCGCCGTTGCACATCGACAGCGTGGTGCTGGCCAACGGCGCCACCCTCGGCATGAGCCACTGCCCGGGCCGCAGCCTGGCGCAGGAGCCGGCGCGCTGCCTGGGCGATGACCTGTCCACGATCGAGGCCTGGGGTGCGAGCACGCTGCTCAGCCTGGTCGAGGGCCATGAGTTCGCGCGCCTCGGGGTGCCCGATTTTGCGGCCGGGATGGCCGGCCGTCCGCTACGCTGGCTGCACGTGCCGATCAGCGACCTGCAGGTGCCCGGCGCCGCCGCGCTGGCCGCATGGCATGCGCAGCGCGGTACCCTGCGCGAGGCCCTGCAACGTGGCGACAAGGTGCTGGTGCACTGCGCCTTCGGCCTGGGCCGCACCGGCACGCTGGTGGCGCGGCTGCTGGTCGACTCGGGCGTGGAGCCCGGCCAGGCCATCGCGCGCGTGCGCGCGGCCCGGCCCGGCACCATCCAGACCGCGTCGCAGGCAGCCTTCGTGATGCGCGACCGGCAGTTCACGCTGCACGGCTGAGGCCGAAGGGGGCAGGCGCGCGCCAGCGCTGCCGGGTTCTCGTCGGGCGAATACTCCTCGAACCCGGGTGAACTGACTGACGAGGTTGCAAACTCGACACCGACCTGATCGCCGCCGATGTCCAGCAGGTCATAGGCCCAGGCGTTGTGCGTATCGCCGGCCGGCACCACCCGGCTGTGCCAAGATGCGCGCCGCGGGCGGTGCGGCCGATACGCCCCAAGCCCGACAGACACCCACAGACCGACCTGCCATGACACGCCCGCCGCACGCTTGCCGACCGACTGCCGACATGGCTTTGCCGCGCCATGCCCACTCGCGAGGCCTGCCGCTGGCCTTGGCCTCGTGCGCCCTGGCCAGCGCGGGCGTCGCGACGGCCGCCAGCCCGCCGAGGCAGCCGCTGGAGATGGCGTCCACGGCGCCCGACGCTCGTGCCCTGGGCCTGTACCCGGCGCGGGCTTTCAGCGTCGGCACGGTGCAAATGGGGGTGACACCCACGTCGCGGCAGGCGGCCTGGTACTTCCGCCAGGAGACCGTGGCAGTGCCGCACGCCGCGCTGCCCCAGGCCAGCGTCGAGCGCGGCGTGCCGGCCTTCGCGGAGCTGGCGCGCTGGGCCGCCACGCGCGACGCCGCGGCGCCGATCGACTACCCGCCGCTGATCTGGCTGGCCGCGCCGCAGCAGCTGCGGGCGGCGCGGCTGGCACCGGGCGGCACGGCCGTGTCCACGGCGCAGGGCACGCTGCCGCTGCAACTGGTGCCGAAGCTGGCGCTGAACCGCTCCTATGTCGACGCCGGCACCTGGGCCTTCTTCGAAGCGCGCGAGCTGAGCCTGCGCGGCACCACCACGCCCGAGGGCTTCGTCGCGCGCACGCTGTGGCCGCAGGATTTTCGGCTCGGCCCGATGGCGCCGCCATTGCGCGCCCTGCCCGCCGCCGATCCGGCCGAGGCGCTGCGCAAGCTGATGCGAGAGGAGCCTCAGGGCGGCGCGCGCAGCCCGTTTGCCGCGATGACGCTGTGGCAGCGCCCGGGTGAGGCCGCCGACTGGAGCGGCCGCCCGGTCATCGGCCTGATGGTCAACGGCGCCCAGGGCGACGACGACGAGGCACACGGCGGCCACTTCGCCATCGTCACCGGGCGCGTGCAGGCCGACGGCAGCATTGGCGAATGGCTGGTGAACAACTTCTATTCGCTCGATGTCGAAAGCGAGAAGGGCATCCTTGCCGCGCCGCTGCCGCTGGACAACTACCTGGGCGACCTGAACTCCGGCCAGGGCTGGTACCGCCCGTCGACGATGCTGGTGGCGGTGCTGCGCGACGAGCGTGCCGCGGCGCTGCTGCAATCGGCCCTGAACCGCGTGTTCCAGCAGTTCTACCGGCACCAGCTGGTCTACTACCACCCGCACCAGAACTGCGCCTCGATCCGCGTCGACACGCTGCGCGCGCTGGGCTGGGAAGTGCCGGCACGCGGGCCAACGAGCCGCGTGCTGGCTTGGGCGGCGTATCCGTTCATCGCCGTCAAGGACCTGTCGATAGCCAAGGCGGAACTGGCCTTCGACTACCTGCGCACCGACCAGACGCGGCTGCTGCCGGCGGCGGCGCTGGAGCAGGCCTTTGCCAGCCTGTGGGCCTTGGGCCCGGGCGGCGCGCCGGCCGATCCAGGGCGGCTCGCGCAGTGGCTGGCGCAGGACCTGCAGGCGCTGGCATTCGTTCGCTTTCCGCAGTTTCCGTCGAGCCGCGCCTTCGGCCATGCGCCGGCCGTGTCGACCTGGGAGTACCGCACGCTGGTGCCCAGCGACCCGGCGATGGTGCAGATCGTGCCCGTGCCGCCGCGGCCCTTTCCGGCCGAACTGCGCGACCCCGACCTGCGGCCCGCACCGTGGACGCCGGCCGACTACGCCACGCTGGTGTGGGGCGCGCTCGGCATCGTCGGCCTGCCCTGGCTGCTGTGGCGTGGGTGGCGGCGCTGGCGTCCATAGCGCTGCGGCTTGACGCGATCGACGGCGTTGCAGCGGCCGCGGCCGAGGTGCCTGTGAGCTCGGCCGATCGGGCCGATCGGGCAAATCAGGCCGATCAGGAGGCGGGAACCGGCCCACTTGGCTCACGGCCTGCACAACGCGGGCACAGCGCTGTGACTGCGTGACGATCTTGATGTGTTCTTGATGCACGAGCGCCGAATCTCTACACCGTCTTGAGGCCCCGATCCCTACGCTCCACGTCATTCCAAATCACATTCTGGAGGGGTTCATGGACGTTGTGTTTCTGTGTGCGGCCGCGCTGATGCTCGCCGCCATCGTTGGCTTGGTGGTGGGCTGCGACAAGCTGGGAGCACGCCCATGACCTGGCTCTACTGGCTAACCGGCTCGGCCTGCGCGGGCCTGCTCGTGTACCTGAGCTACGCGCTGCTGAAGGCCGAGGAATTCTGATGAACACCCAAGCCTGGGTCCTTCTCGGCGCCTACCTCGGCGCCCTGGCGCTGCTGGCGTGGCCGTTGGGAAAATGGCTGGTGGCCGTGGCCGATGGCCGCCTGCCGCGCTGGATGGCGCCCTTCACAGCGGCCGAGCGCGGCCTGTACCGGCTGGCCGGCGTCGATGCCTCAGCCGGCATGGGCTGGCGCCAATACGCCATCGCGCTCGTTGCTTTCAACTTCCTGGGCGTGCTGACAGTCTATGCACTGCAGCGCTTCCAGGGCGTGTTGCCGCTCAACCCGGCCGGCATGGCCGGGGTCAGCGCGGACTCGTCCTTCAACACCGCCATCAGCTTCGTCACCAACACCAACTGGCAGGGCTACGGCGGTGAAGCGACGATGAGCTATCTGACCCAGATGCTGGCTCTGGCGGTACAGAACTTCCTGTCCGCTGCGACCGGCATCGTGGTGCTCTTCGCGCTTATCCGTGGTTTCGTCGCGCGCTCGTCGGCGTCGATCGGCAACTTCTGGGTCGACATCACCCGTGTCACGGCCTATGTGCTGCTGCCCTTGTCGCTGGTGTTTGCCGTGTTTCTGGTCAGCCAGGGCGTGATCCAGAACTTCTCGCCGTACAAGGAGGTGGCCACGCTCGACGTTACCACCTACCAGGCGGCCAAGAACGGGTCCGACGGCCAGCCCCTGAAGGACGACAAGGGCGCGCCGGTCATGGAGGACGTCAAGTCGACAACGCAGACCCTCGCGATGGGGCCGGTTGCTTCGCAGGAAGCCATCAAGATGCTGGGCACCAACGGCGGCGGCTTCTTCAACGCCAACTCGGCCCACCCCTACGAGAACCCGTCGGCGCTGACCAACTTCTTCCAGATGCTGTCGATCTTCCTGATCCCGGCAGCGCTGGTGTTCATGTTCGGCCGCATGGTCGGCGACCCGCGCCAGGGCTGGGCCGTGCTTGCGGCGATGACGGCCATCTTCGTTGTCGCCGTGATCGTGGTGACGCAGCAGGAGCAGCAGGGTAACCCGCTGCTGGCCGCGCTCGGCACCGACCAAAGCGTCAGCGCCACGCAGCCCGGCGGCAACATGGAAGGCAAGGAAGCACGCTTCGGCATCGCCGCCTCCGGCCTGTTCGCGGCCATCACCACCGCCGCGTCGTGCGGTGCGGTCAACGGCATGCACGACTCGTTCACACCGCTGGGCGGTGCCGTGCCGCTGGTGCTGATGCAGCTCGGCGAGGTGGTCTTCGGAGGCACCGGCACGGGCCTGTACGGCATGTTGATCTTCGCCATCCTGGCGGTGTTCATTGCCGGGCTGATGATCGGCCGCACGCCCGAATACCTGGGCAAGAAGATCGAAACCTACGAGATGAAGATGGTGTCGATCGCCATCCTCGTGACGCCCATCCTGGTGCTGGCCGGAACAGCCGTGGCCGTCCTGGCCGACGCCGGCAAGGTCGGCGTCGCCAACCCTGGCGCGCATGGCTTCTCGGAAATCCTCTACGCGTTCACCTCCGCGGGCAACAACAACGGCAGCGCCTTTGCCGGCCTCTCGGCCAACACGCCCTTCTACAACACGATGCTCGGCATCGCGATGTGGTTCGGCCGCTTCGGCGTGATCGTGCCGGTACTGGCGATCGCCGGTTCGCTGGCCGCTAAGAAGCGCATGGCGGTGACGGCGGGCACGCTGCCCACCCATGGCCCGTTGTTCGTGGGCCTGCTCATCGGCACCGTGCTGCTGGTCGGCCTGCTGAACTACGTGCCAGCGTTGGCCTTGGGGCCAGTCGTCGAGCACCTGATGCTGTGGTACCCGAAGTGAGCCACGACAGGACACCCACATGACAACCGCAAACACCTTCTCCCTGCTCGACCCGACACTGATCAAGCCCGCCATCGCCTCGGCGTTCGGCAAGCTCGACCCGCGCGTGCAGTGGCGCAACCCGGTGATGTTCGTCGTCTACGTCGGCAGCATCATTACCGCCATCCTCTGGGCACAGGCTCTGGGCGGCCAAGGCGAAACTTCGCAGGGCTTCATCCTTGCCATCGCGCTGTGGCTGTGGTTCACCGTGCTCTTTGCCAACTTCGCAGAAGCCATGGCCGAGGGCCGCAGCAAGGCGCAGGCCTCCTCGCTGCGCGGTATGAAGAAGAAGACCATCGCCAAGAAGCTCGAGAAGCCGGTCCACGGCTCGTCGTGGCATCCGCAGGAGGCCGATGAATTGCGAAAGGGCGCCGTCGTGCTGGTCGAGGCCGGTGACGTGATCCCGCTCGACGGCGAGGTGATCGAAGGCGTGGCTTCGGTCGACGAGAGCGCCATCACCGGTGAGTCGGCGCCCGTCATCCGCGAGTCCGGTGGCGACTTCGCTTCAGTCACCGGCGGCACCCGCGTGTTGTCGGACTGGCTGGTGGTGCGCATCAACGTCAACCCGGGCGAGTCCTTCCTGGACCGCATGATCGCAATGGTCGAAGGGGCCAAGCGCCAGAAGACGCCCAACGAGATCGCGCTGACCATCCTGCTGGTGGCGCTGACGATCGTCTTTCTGGTGGTGACGGTGACGCTGCTGCCGTTCTCGATCTTCAGCGTCGAGGCTGCCAAGGCCGGTACGCCGGTCACGGTGACCGCGCTGATCGCACTGCTGGTTTGCCTGATCCCCACCACCATCGGCGCGCTGCTGTCGGCCATCGGTGTGGCCGGCATGAGCCGGATGATGGCGGCCAACGTCATCGCTACCTCGGGCCGCGCGGTGGAAGCCGCTGGCGACGTGGACGTGCTGCTGCTCGACAAGACCGGCACCATCACGCTGGGCAACCGCCAGGCCTCGGCCTTCTTGCCAGCCAAAGGCGTGACGGATCAGCAGCTGGCCGATGCAGCGCAGTTCGCTTCTATGGCCGACGAGACGCCGGAAGGCCGCAGCATCACTGTGCTGGCCAAGCAGAAGTTCAACCTGCGCGAGCGTGACCTGACGGCGCAGAAGACGCACTTCGTGGCCTTCACTGCGCAGACGCGAATGAGCGGTGTTGACATCACCGCCGTCGACGGCACGGTGCGCCAGTTGCGCAAGGGCGCGGGCGACGCCATCAGAAAGCATGTGGAAGCGCTGGGTGGCAGCTTCCCTGCCGAGGTGCAGACAGCGACCGACGACGTGGCCCGCAAGGGCAGCACGCCGCTCGTTGTGAGCGACGGTGCCCGCGTCTTGGGCGTCGTCGAGCTCAAGGACATCGTCAAGGGCGGCATCAAGGAGCGCTTCGCCGAGCTTCGCCGCATGGGCATCAAGACGGTGATGATCACCGGCGACAACCGGCTGACCGCAGCGGCCATCGCCGCAGAGGCCGGCGTCGACGACTTTCTGGCCGAGGCCACGCCCGAAGCCAAGCTGAAGATGATCCGCGACTACCAGGCCGACGGCCGGCTGGTGGCGATGACCGGCGACGGCACCAACGACGCCCCGGCGCTGGCCCAGGCCGACGTGGCGGTGGCGATGAACACCGGCACGCAGGCCGCCAAGGAGGCCGGCAACATGGTCGACCTGGACAGCAACCCGACCAAGTTGCTGGAGATCGTCGAGACCGGCAAGCAGCTGCTGATGACGCGCGGCTCGTTGACCACGTTCTCGATAGCCAACGACGTGGCCAAGTATTTCGCGATCATCCCGGCGATGTTCGTCACCACCTACCCGGCGCTGGGTGCACTGAACGTCATGAGTCTGGCGAGTCCGAACTCGGCCATCCTGTCCGCGGTGATCTTCAACGCACTGGTGATCGTGTTCCTGATTCCGTTGGCGCTCAAGGGCGTGGCCTACCGCGCCATCGGCGCCGCCGCGCTGCTGCGCCGCAACGTGCTGATCTACGGCGTCGGCGGCCTGATCGTGCCCTTCATCGGCATCAAGGCGATCGACCTGCTGCTGTCGGCTGTCAACCTCGTTTGAAGGAAGCATCATGATCTCCATCTTTCGTCCGGCCCTGGTCTTGTTCGCGGTACTGACCTTGCTGACCGGTGTGGCCTACCCGCTCGTCGTCACCGGCATCGGCCAGGCGGTGTTTCCCGACCAGGCTGCAGGCAGCATGATCCTGCGCGACGGCAAAGCGGTCGGCTCGTCGCTGATCGGGCAGAACTTCAGCGACCCGAAGTACATCTGGGGCCGCCCCTCGGCCACTGGTCCGTACCCGAACAACGCCAGTGCCTCCAGCGGCTCGAACCAGGGCCCGCTGAACCCGGCGCTGACCGACGCGGTCAAGGGCCGCATCGAAGCGCTGCGCGAGGCCCAACGCGGCCTCGCTGAGGGCTCGGCGGACGCGGGCCACGCCGCGCCCGTGCCGGTGGACCTGGTCACCGCATCGGGCAGCGGCCTGGATCCCCATATCAGCGTCGCCGGGGCGCAGTATCAGGCGGCGCGGGTGGCGAACGTGCGCAACCTGCCCCCGCCGCAGGTTCAGCAGTTGATCGAGAAGCACACCGAGGGCCGCTTGTTCGGCTTCCTCGGCGAGCCGCACGTGAATGTGCTGGAGCTCAACCTGTCGCTCGACGCGGCGCGCAGATGACCCTTGCAAGGGGCCCGGCGCTGTCCGCGCCATTGCGCAGCGCGCCGGCCGTCTGCGAGAAGACGCAGGCCAACTTCCGCGACGTCGGCGACCACCTCGCACGCATCGACGCGGCGATCGACTCCATCAGCGAGACCACCACCATCACCGTCAACCGGTCGATGGCCAGGATCGCGGAAAGCTTC
This sequence comes from Rubrivivax sp., assembly GCA_035633375.1. GTDB lineage: Bacteria > Pseudomonadota > Gammaproteobacteria > Burkholderiales > Burkholderiaceae_C > Rubrivivax. Next base: position 4,770 of record DASQFA010000185.1, on the reverse strand, counting down.
GTCGGGTGGCGCGTCCGCCGGGCGCGATGGCGGTGCGGACCGTGACAATGGCCGCCGGACATGACTGACGACCAACGCCCCGACCCCGACGCGCTGCTCGCGCAGATCCGCGAAGACGAGCATCGCGACGGCCGCGGCAAGCTGCGCATCTACTTCGGGTCGTCGGCCGGCGTCGGCAAGACCTACGCGATGCTGGTGGCGGCGCGCAAGCTGCTGGCGGACGGTGTTGATGTGCTCGCAGGCGTGGTCGAGACCCACGGCCGCGGCGAGACCGCAGCCCTGCTCGAAGGGATGCCGCTGCTGCCCCTTGCGCAGATCGAGTACCGCGGTCGGCAACTGGCCGAGTTCGACCTCGACGGCGCGCTGGCGCGCAAGCCGAACCTGATCCTCGTCGATGAGCTGGCGCATTCCAACGTGGCGGGCTCACGCCACCCCAAGCGCTGGCAGGACGTGGAAGAACTGCTGGCTGCCGGCATCGACGTCTACAGCACGCTCAACGTGCAGCACCTGGACAGCTTGAACGACGTGGTCGGCGGCATCACCGGCATCGTGGTGCACGAGACCCTGCCCGACACCTTCTTCGACAAGGCCGACGAGGTGGTGCTGGTCGACACGCCCGCCGACGAGCTGATCGAACGGCTGGCCGCCGGCAAGGTCTATCTGCCCGCGCAGGCCGAACGCGCGGCGAAGAATTTCTTCCGCAAGGGCAACCTGATGGCCTTGCGCGAGCTGGCGCTGCGCCGCACCGCCGACCGGGTGGAAGACGACGTGCAGGCCTACCGCAGCGAGCGCTCGATCGCACAGGTCTGGAAGACCGAAGGCGCGCTGCTGTGCTGCATCGGCCCGCACGAGGGCGCCGAGCATGTCGTGCGCAGCGCGGCGCAGCTGGCGCGGCAACTGGCGGTGACCTGGCATGCGGTGTACGTCGAGACGCCGGCGCTGCAGCGGCTGGAAGGCGACCGACGCGAAGGCATCCTGCAGACCGTGAAGCTGGCGCAGGACCTGGGTGCCAGCACGGCGGTGTTGTCGGCGCAAGGCATCGCGCGCACGCTGGTGGCCTATGCGCGGCAGCACAACCTGTCCAGGCTGGTGTTGGGACACGCCAAGCCGCCGCGCGGCTTGCCGGCCTGGTGGCCGCGCCGCACGCTGGGGCCGGCGATCACCGCGCTGGCACCGGACATCGACCGGCTCGAGGTCGGCCAGTCCCAGCGCAACCGGCCGGCGCCCGCACCCTCGCCGCGCAGCGCGGACTTCGAGGGCGACGGCCGCTTCGGCGCACAGGCCCGCCGCTATGCGCTGGCCGCGGCCGCATGCGCCGCGACCACGCTTCTGACCCATCTGCTGGTGCCGTACTTCGACCTCGCCAACATCGTGATGGTGTTCCTGCTGTCCGTGGTGGGCGTGGCGGTGTGGCTGGGCCGCGGCCCCGCCGTGTTGGCGGCCTTCGTGAACGTCGCGGCGTTCGACTACTTCTTCGTCGCACCGCGCCTGTCGTTCGCGGTGTCGGACGTGCAGTACCTGCTGACCTTTGCCGTGATGCTGGTGGTGGGCCTGGTCACCGGGCAGTTGACGGCGGGGCTGCGTTTCCAGGCCCGCGTGGCCACGCACCGCGAGACGCGATCGAGGGCGCTGTTCGAGGCGGCGCGCGACCTCTCCAACATGCTCACCAACGAGCAGGCCATCGAGGTGGCGCAGGCGGTGATTTCCCGCGAGTTCCGCGCCCAGGTGGCGTTCTATGTGCTCGACCTGAACGACCACCTGCAGTCGCCCGAGACCCACACGCGTGGCCTGGACTTCGGTACGGCGCAATGGACGCTGGACCACAACCAGCCCGCCGGCCTGGGCACCGACACCCTGGCGGGCAGTGCCTGGCTGTACCTGCCGCTGAAGGCGACGATGCGTTCGCGCGGCGTGCTCGCGGTGCAGCCGGAAGAGCCCCGCTTCCTGCTGGTGCCCGAGCAGCGCCAGCAGCTGGAAACCTTTGCCGCGCTGGCCGCCATGGCGCTTGAGCGGGTGCACTACATCGAGGTCGCACAGAGCGCCACGGTGCAGATGGAATCGGAGCGCCTGCGCAACTCCTTGCTGTCGGCGCTGTCACATGATCTGCGCACGCCGCTGGCGGCGCTGGTCGGCATGGCCGAGATGCTGGCCACGAGCCAGCCCGCACTCGGCGCGCCGCAAAGGGGTCTGGCCAACGCCATTCACGAGCGGTCGATGCGCATGGCCGACATGGTCACCAACCTGCTCGACATGGCGCGCATCCAGAGCGGCGAGATCAGGCTGCGCATCGAATGGCAGTCGATGGAAGAGATCATCGGCGGCGCGCTCAAGTCGGCGCAGGGCACGTTGGGCGATCGGCGCGTTGCTGTCCACATCGAGCCCGGCGTGCCGCTGGTCGAGTGCGACGCCGTGCTCATCGAACGCGTGCTCGTCAACCTGCTGGAGAACGCCGGCAAGTACACGCCGCCTTCGACTCCAGTGGAGATCGTCGTGCAACGCGTGGATGAACAATTGCAGGTCAGCGTGCGCGACCAGGGCCCCGGCGTGCCGCCCGGCAAGGAAGAGATGATCTTCGAGAAGTTCACGCGCGGCGAAGCCGAGTCGGCCACCACCGGCGTCGGTCTGGGCCTGGCGATCTGCCGCGCCATCGTCCAGGCCCATCGCGGTCGCATCTGGGTCGCTCGGACCGTCCCTCAGGGGGCGACCTTCACGTTCAGCCTGCCGCTGGGCACACCGCCGGTCATCGACACTGCGGACGAGCCGGCGCTCGGCCCATTCACGGCGCAAGGCCACCAGGATCGCTGATGTCCAACCCCGCGCCCATCGCCCTGGTCCTGGAAGACGAGCGTGAGATCCGCCATTTCGTGCGCCTGTCGCTGGAGGCCGAAGGCTGGCATGTCTGCGAGGCGGGCACCCTCAGGCAGGGCCTGATCGAAGCCGGCACGCGGCGGCCCGATCTGGTCATCGCCGACCTGGGCTTGCCCGACGGCGACGGCGTGGATTTCATCCGCGAGCTGCGCACCTGGTCCGGCGTGCCCATCATCGTGCTGTCGGCCCGCACGCAAGAAGGCGACAAGGTGGCGGCGCTCGACGCGGGCGCCGACGACTTCATCACCAAACCGTTCGGCGTGGCCGAATTGCTGGCGCGCACGCGGGCCAACCTGCGGCGGGTGCGGGCCGGTCGCGCCAGCACCGACTCGGTCTTTCGCTTCGGCAAGGTCGAGGTCGACCTGTCGGCGCGCGTCGTGCGCAAGGCCGGGGTCGAGCTGCACCTGACGCCTATCGAGTACCGCTTGCTCGGCGTGCTGATCGCCAATGCGGGCCGTGTGCTCACCCATCGTCACCTGCTGCGCGAGGTGTGGGGGCCTGCCCATTCCGAAAGCACGCACTATGTGCGCGTGTACATGGGCAATCTGCGACAGAAGCTCGAGGACGACCCGGCGCAGCCCAGGCATATCGCGACCGAGACCGGTGTGGGCTATCGGCTGTTGGCTGAATAGCGGCGTCAACGGGTGTCTTTCGGCTGCCCGCGTACGCGGCAGCCCGCGGCGTGGTGCGCAGCGCGTAAGCTGGCGTCATGGCCTGGCTCAAACCCACCCTCGTTGCCGGCTTGTGCGCGGTGGCGCTGCTGTGTGCGCTGGCCGCCTGCGCGCCGGTGGCGACGCTGAACGCTCTGGCCGCCGCCGACACCCACACCCGCGTGAACGATGTCGCCTACGGCGCGCTGCCGCGCCAGCGGCTCGACATCTACCGCCCAGCCGGCGCGGCGCCGGTCGGTGGCTGGCCGGTGGTGGTGTTCTTCTACGGCGGCTCGTGGAACAGCGGCGAGCGCGCGCAGTACGGCTTTGTCGGCGCCGCGCTGGCCGCTCGTGGAGTCTTGGTGCTTGTGGCTGACTACAGGCTCTACCCCGAGGTGCGCTTCCCCGACTTCCTGGCCGACAGCGCGCTGGCGCTGGCCTGGGGCCTGACGCATGCGGCCGAACACGGCGGCAATGCGCGACGCGTGTTCGTGATGGGCCACAGTGCGGGCGCCTACAACGCGGCCATGCTCGCGTTCGACCCGCGCTGGCTCGCCGCCGCCGGCCACGCGCCGCGCGAGCTGGCCGGCTTCATCGGCTTGGCCGGGCCCTACGACTTCCTGCCGATGACCAACCGCGACGCACAGCCGGTGTTCTTCCACCCGAACTATCCACCCGACACGCAGCCGATGGCGTTTGCCGGCGCGGCGTCGCCGCGCAGCTTTCTGGCCGCGGGCAGCAGCGATTCACTGGTCAACCCTGAGCGCAACACGGCAACGCTTGCAGCCCGGCTGTCGGCCGCGGGCGTGCCGGTCAGCCTGCACCGCTACGCGCGCGCCAGCCACATGGCCCTGATCGGCGCCTTCGGCCTGCCGCTGCGCTGGCTGGCGCCGGTGCTGGACGACGTCGCCAGCTTCGTGCGCAACGCACCGGCGGCAGCGGCCTCCTGAGCGCGCCGATGCCGCCGCAGCCTGGATGTTGCCGAGGCGCTCGTCCATGTGTTCCTTGACGTAGCGTTCGATCGAGGCAATGGCCTGGGTGCGCTGCCCTTCGGCGAGTTCGACGTTCATGGTTCGCGGCTTTCATCGGTGGGTACTGGGGTCAGCGGCAGGCGACCCATCTCGCGCCACCGGCCCGAGCTGTGTTCGAGCAGGCTGAGCTGGTGGCAAAGCGCCTGGATCGGGCCGTGCCGGTGCATCAGCGGCGTCAGTTCGGCAGCCGCGGTTTGCGCCAGTGCGGCGTCGCCGTGGGC